>CAZGVR010000304.1:1596-5520 GCA_964528945.1 uncultured Myxococcales bacterium | reverse complement strand
TGAGGTACCACCGGCGAGAGCTCGAGAGCGCCGATGCGCGCGTGCTCGAGTGCATCAGGAACCTGAAGACGGTCGTCGAGCGTGGCGAGCAGGTGTTCGCGAGCAGCGACGGGAACGGGGAGGGGAACGAAGGGAGCCCCGGCGGCCGCGTCAGGGTCACGGTCCACGAGATCCAGCGACGCTTCGACCGCATAGTGGATCTGCTGGAGCGCCGGGGCCAGGACATGCTCTACCGTCACGTGGCCAAGGCCATGGACGTGGACGAGTCGCAGGTCCTGAGGTGGCATGCCGGCGAGGCCTCCGAGACCCACGCCGGCCTGATCACCCTGCTCGACGATCTCGCGCGCAAGCTCTCGTCGGGCGAGCCCGTGGTCTTCCTGCATGCTCCTGGCGAGCACGGGAAGGTCGTGCCGCGCCGCTGCCTCGAGGCCATGCTCGACCAGCTCGCGTCGCTCGAGATCATACCTCCCGACGTGCCGTTCCACCCGACCCTGGAGCGCATGCTCGGCGTCGAGCCCAAGACGCTCCGGAGGCTGATGGACGACGGCAACTGGCCGTTCGTCGAGTACCGCCTGTACCGGAGCCTGCGAGGCTACCTCGACAGCGCCATGTACGATCCGACCAGGCACTACGAGGTCGGGGATCGCCTCTACCACCACGACTTCGCCGCTGGAACCGTGGTGGCCAAGAGCCACAAGAACAGGATACTCGTGGAGTTCGGGGGCGGGGTCCGGCGCTACCTCCGCGAGGACGTCTGGGTCGATCCCCGCTGGCCGCAGCCGAGCTACTAGCTGATATACTGCGGCCCGTGGACTACTTGTGGGCCGTGGTGCTGGGCATCGTCCAGGGACTGACCGAGTTCCTCCCGGTCTCGTCCTCCGGCCATCTCGCCGTGATGCAGGAGGTCCTCGGTCTCGAAGGCCCGCGACTCCTCATGACGGTCGCCCTGCACGCCGGCACGCTGGGCAGCGTGCTCGCCCTGTACGGCGGCGACGTGCTCGAGATCGTGCGTGGCTCCATGGGCTGCGCCCTGCCCGGACGGATGGGACGCGGCCCGGGCGGCACGAGGTCCGAGGCCGATCGCAGCGCCCTGGCCATGGCCATCGCGGTGGCCGCGTGTACGCTCGTCACCGGCCCGATCGCCCTCGCCCTGAGGCCGCTCGTGGAGCCGCTGGGAGAGGATCTCGGCTCGCTCGGAGGGCTCTTCGCGATTACCGGGCTTCTCCTGCTCGGCACGAGGTTCACGAGGTCGGGCGACCGGGACGTCGGTCCGCTCGCGGCCCTCATGGTGGGGCTCGCGCAGGGGCTGGCCGTGTTCCCCGGCATCTCCAGGTCGGGCGCGACCATCGTCGCGGCCCTGCTCGTCGGGGTCCGCCGCGACGAGGCTGTCCGGTTCTCCTTCCTGGCAGGGCTGCCCGTGATCTCCGGCGCCCTCGTCCTCGAGGGCGGGCTCGACGCGGCCGATGTCGCCGCTCGCTGGCCCGTCTACCTGGCCGGGGCCGTCGCCGCCTTCCTCTCGGGATGGGCCGCGATCGGCCTCCTCCGCCGGATCGCCGCCACGAGGCGCCTCCACCTGTTCGCGCTCTACCTCCTGCCGCTCGGGCTTGCCCTCTTCCTCGTCTCGCGGGTATCCTCGTGATACGGTGGCGCTGATGATGCTGGACTACAGTCGCTGGTTCGCGGTGATAATGGCTGGCGGCCAGGGGACCAGGTTCTGGCCGGAGAGCACGGAGGCGAGGCCGAAGCAGCTCCTGGATCTGCTGGGCACGGGCAAGTCCCTGCTCCGCATGAGCTACGAGCGTGCCGCCACCGTGGTCCCGGCCGCCAACATCCTGGTCGTCACCGGACGGGTCATCGCGCCGCTCGTGGCAAGGGATCTGCCGGAGCTGCCGGCCGCGAACCTGCTCGTGGAGCCGGTCGGCAGGAACACGGCGCCGTGCATAGGATGGGCCGCGCTCCACGTGAAGGCGCGCTGCCCGGACGGGGTGCTGGCCGTGCTCCCGGCCGATCACCTGATCATGGACGAGCGGGCCTTCTCCGTGGTCATGCAGCTGGCCCTGGAGAGGGCCGACTCGGCCGGCACGGTGGTCACGATAGGCATCCGTCCACACCGCGCGGAGACCGGCTACGGCTACATAGAGGGCGGCGGCGTCGTGTCCGGACCGGTCCTCCAGGCGCTTCGCTTCGTGGAGAAGCCGGACCGCCTCACGGCCGAGCACTACCTCCAGGACGGCAACTACTTCTGGAACGCCGGCATCTTCAACATCAAGGCCAGCCGGATCCTGGCGGACATCGATCGCTTCCTTCCATCCCTCGGACAGGGACTGGCCAGGCTGGAGCAGTCCATGTCCGCCTCCGTGAGCGCGAGCGCCCGCCAGGGCATGATCGAGGAGACATACGCCTCCGTTCAGCCCATATCGATCGACTACGGGATAATGGAGAAGGAGGAGCGCGGCGCCATCGAGGTCATACCTGCCATGTTCGGCTGGTCCGACCTCGGGAGCTGGGGCTCGATCTACGAGCGGTTGCCGTGCGACCGTGACGGGAACGTCGTGCGCGGGGGGGCATTCCCGGCCCTACTGGACGCCAAGGGATGCCTGCTCTCCACGTCCCACCCCGACAAGGTCCTGGCGGTCTGCGGCCTGGACAACCTCATCGTGATCGACACCGACGACGCGGTCCTCGTGTGCCCCAGGGGGCGGGACCAGGACGTCCGCAAGCTGACGGAGATCGTGAGATCCCGCCGGAGCTAGAAGATGAAGCGAACGATCTTCCGCGAGTACGACCTGAGGGGAATATTCGGCGAGGACCTGGATCGCGAGACCGTCACCGCGGTCGGTCGCGCCATCGGAACGTACCTCGCCGGGCGCGGCTGCGGGAGGACCGCCGTGGGCCGGGACGCGCGGCTCTCCTCGCCGGTGCTCTTCGAGTGGCTCACCGAGGCATTGATGTCGACCGGCGTGGACGTCGTGGATGCCGGCATGATCCCCACGCCCCTCCTCTACTTCACGATCCACCACTTCGGGATCGACGCCGGCGTGATGATCACGGGCAGCCACAACCCGCCCGACTACAACGGCTTCAAGATCCAGATCGGGCACGAGTCGGTCTGGGGACCCATGATCCAGGAGATCGGCGACATCGCGTTCTCCGGGAAGTACGAGACCGGCCGCGGGAGCATCTCGGGCATCGATCCGGTCCCGGCGTACCTGGACACCGTGGCCGGGATCATCGAGCTGGCGCGGCCGGACGTCGGGATCGTCGTGGATGCCGGCAACGGCGTGGTCGGCATGGTCGCCATCCCGGCCATGAGGAGGCTGGGGCTGGATCCCCATCCACTGTTCTGCGAGCCGGACGGCCTGTTCCCGAACCACCACCCGGATCCGACGGTGCCGGCGAACATGGCGGCCCTGGTCGAGGCGGTCCGCTCGCGGAGGGCCGATCTCGGGATAGGCTACGACGGCGACGCGGACCGGATCGGCGTCGTGGATCCGTCAGGCGAGATCGTCTGGGGCGACAAGCTCCTCGTGATCTTCGCCCGCGACATACTCGGGGAGAACCCGGGAGCGACCATCCTCGGGGAGGTCAAGTGCTCCCAGGTGCTCTTCGACGACGTCGCGGCCCACGGCGGCAACCCGATCATGTGGAAGACGGGGCACTCCCTGATAAAGGAGAAGATCAGGACCAGCGGGGCGCACATGCTGTTCGTCGGCATGCCCTCCCCCTTCAAGGAGACCTGGTGCGAGCGCCACCGGCAGCGCCTCGAAGCGACCCGGATCGTGGGTGTCGGCGGCAGCTTCGACGTGCTCGCCGGTTTCATCAAGCGTGCTCCTCGCTGGGTGCAGTCTGCCGGGCTCGAGTGGCTCTGGCGGCTGTCGATGGAGCCGCGCAAGCTCTGGAAGCGCTACCTCACCTGCAACAGCG
>CAZGVR010000304.1:550-1586 GCA_964528945.1 uncultured Myxococcales bacterium | reverse complement strand
AAGGAGAAGATCAGGACCAGCGGGGCGCTCCTGGGCGGCGAGATGAGCGGCCACATCTTCTTCAAGCACCGGTGGTTCGGCTTCGATGACGCCATCTACTCCTCGCTCAGGCTGGTCGAGATCATCAGCCGGACGGATGGCGGGCTTCCCGCCCTCATGGCCGATATCCCGGTCATGTACAACACGCCGGAGATACGGACCGATTGCCCGGACGACCTCAAGGTCGCCGAGGTCCAGAGGCTGTTTCGGCTGCGCTCCGACGTGGAGCTGATCGATCTGGACGGGGCAAGGGTCGAGTACCCCGGCGGGTGGGGGCTGATAAGGGCTTCCAACACCCAGCCGGTCCTCGTCTCGCGCTTCGAGGCCCGCACCACCTTCGATCTTGCCAGGATACGCGCCGACGTGGAGGCGGTGCTGGGCCAGGCAAAGAAAAACATTGCCACCGGGTCCAAGTAGCGGCTGGCGGTCACCGACCGCCGACGGTGGTGGAGAATGAAGGATCGGGAGTCCGGCGTATACCGGTGCGTGCGGGGCATTCCGGCCCTATGTGCTAGAATGAACGGCATGAGCGCGCGAGGGTTGGCCATCGCCGGGGCCCTTGCCCTGGTCGCGGCTCCGTCTGCCTCCGGAGCCGACCCGGAGGAAGGGTCATCGGGCACGCCGGTTCCGGCCGGATGGTCGACCCTCACCACCGTGCACTTCGTTTTCATCCATCATCCGAGCGCCGCTTCGAGGGTGAAGCCCATCGCCATGGAAGCCGAGGAGGACCTGTCCCGCGTGCTTGACGCGGTCGGGCTCGACGGCATCGATCCGATCGACGTCGTGGTCTGCAGGAACACGGAGGAGATGGCCCGGCTCAAGCCCGGCCCGGCTCCACCTTCCTGGGCGACCGGGCTCGCTCTCAAGGACAGGAGGATGGTCCTCTTCAGCATGACCGGACCTGACGGCGCAACGCCCACTGCGGCCCGCGGCATCTTCATCCACGAGGTCGTGCACATCGCAGAGTGGGACGCGTCCCATGGGCGCGATCTCCCGG
>CAZGVR010000304.1:0-540 GCA_964528945.1 uncultured Myxococcales bacterium | reverse complement strand
ACTCAGCGCGCCGAACCGGCTCATGGGCCCGGCGGCCAGGGGTCTGGTTCAGCGAGGGCCTCGCCGTCTGGATCTCCGGGGAGCACGCGTTCGACCGCAACAAGATCCTGGTGTCGGCCTCCCTCACGAACGACCTGCTCCCGCTGGAGAGCCTGAGCCGTCACTACCCGGGAGACGGCCGGGCCGTGAACGTGGCCTATGCGCAGTCCGCGGACGTGGTCGGGTTCCTGGAGTCGGCGTACGGGCCGGGCATCTCGAGGCGCGTTCTCGCACGAGTGGGACGCGGCGACGAGTTCCAGCCGGCGCTCGAGTCGCTCGCAGGCAGATCCATGCGGCAGATCGAGCGCGAGTGGATGGACCGGCTCGACGTGTGGTACCGGTGGGTTCCGTCGATAACCGGCGGGGCCACGCTGTGGGTCCTCATTGCCGGACTGCTCATGGCGGTCTACGTCCGCAGGCGCAAGCAGGCCATCCTGATCAGGCAGCGATGGGAGCGCGAGGAGGCCGAGCGCCGCCGCATCGTCGAGGACTGGGTGTCCG
>CAZGVR010000303.1:4224-5523 GCA_964528945.1 uncultured Myxococcales bacterium | reverse complement strand
GTGTGGCCCTCGCTCATGAACTGCGGGTTGTACGGATTCGGGCCGTAGACCGAGGCGGGCGAGCGGAGCACCAGCATCGGAATCGAGTAGGTCGCGATGTACTCGAGGATGGAGTTGAACCCGTCCACGTTCCAGCTGTGGCGCTCGGCGCTCGATTGCCTGGGATCGTGCATTATGCCGAGGTGTATCACGGCGCTGGCACCGCTGGTCCTGAAGATGTCCCTGGACTGGCGCCGCCTTATGTCGATGGGATGGTGGACGACGTCGGGCGGCAGCATCGGGCCCCTGCGCCTGTCTATGCCCACGATCCGGCAGTCCCGGTGCAGGAGCCTGACCAGCTGGAGCCCGAGCCTGCCGCAGACACCCGTGACGATGACGGTGCCTGGGGAATCAGCCTTCGCGACGTTACGCCTCATCACCAGAAGACGTGCTTCCTCTCCTCCAGCATGCGCTGGAGCATCCTCTGGATCGTGTGCCTCACGAGCCAGACCTTCTCGCTCACTACCTGATCCTCGTCGTCCGGATCCCCCTCGAAGCTCAGGGGCGGGCCCACGGATATCCGGTACTTGCTCGGGAGCGGGATCAACCCCATCATCGGAAGCATGACCTGGAGCGGGACAGGCGCATGCGGGACGCCCAGGACACGCGCGAGCGTCTTGAAATCCCACAGCGCCGGGTACTGCTCCTCCGCGCCGACCACGGCGATCGGGACGATCGGGCATCCATGCTTCAGCGCGAGCCTCATGAAGCCGAGGCCGAACTCGTCGAGCTGGTAGGCCTTGGTGTACGGCTTCTGGATCCCCCGCATACCCTCGGGGAAGACGAGGATGAGCTCACCGCGCTCGAGCAGCAGGTCGACGTTCTCGGGCCGGCCTACGACCTGCCCTACCCTCTGGAAGAAGACGCTCACCCACGGCAGCCCGGCGGCCCAGCGGTCGAACATGGATCTCACGAGGCGTGGCTCCTGGGGATCCAGGATCAGGCCGGTGCCGAGCATCACGCCGTCCAGTGGGAGTTGGCCCGAATGGTTGGCCACCAGTATCGCACCGCCCGGGGGGATGTTCTCGAGGCCCCTCATGTCCACGCGGAACCAGTAGCGGTAGGCCATTCCAGTGATCAGGAGCACGTTCTCGGCGAACTCGAAGTCCAGCCCGAAGGGGTCGCCTCCGCCCTCCTCGTAATGTCGCCTGACGATCTCGGCGCGCCGCTCGTAGTCTGGCGATAGGATGGACCTCAGCCCGTCGGCAGCATCCTTCCCGAGGCGGAAGCCCGAAACCCTACTATGGCGCGGTCTCGGTC
>CAZGVR010000303.1:3842-4214 GCA_964528945.1 uncultured Myxococcales bacterium | reverse complement strand
GCTGGCCGTCGTGGCACTCATGATCCTTGTAGTCGATCAGGCCCATCGAATCCTGGAAGCCGTGGGCGGAGAACGTCATGAACCAGCCGTCGATCTTGTACTTCCGACCGATCTGCCAGTCCCACACGCAGGGCGGAAGCTCGACCCCCTCGGCAAGCTCCACGACCACGCCCTTCAACGCATCCTCCTTGCACTTCTCTATCTGCTGGAACCCCTCCGCATAGCCGACGACGGTCATGCGGTAGATCTTGTCCTTGAGCCCGGCCTCGTCCGCTATCCATAGGTGCGGCATCTTGGCGGGTGGGCAGGTCTTGCCCGCCGGGCATGACGGCTTCTGGTACATGTCCACGATGTAGCCGGTCACCCGGACCC
>CAZGVR010000303.1:2933-3832 GCA_964528945.1 uncultured Myxococcales bacterium | reverse complement strand
GCCGTGGTGATGGTCGAGGATCGGGACCACGGGCTCCTTCTTCTTCTTGCGCAGCCCGTACACCGAGTAGGAACCGTCCGTGAAGGTCACCGGGACCTGAGGGACCTTGATGCTCGGGACAGGTGGCAGCGTGGGCACGAACCCTGCCGGCTTCTCCTCGACGACCTGAACCGACTGCCCGCCGGTCGGGTCGCATGCCGCGGCGAGCAGGAGAACGACGAGGGTTGCTAGAACGAGTGAGGCTCGGGACATCGACTACCTCCCCTGGAAGGGTTAAGGATGGGAAATGTGTATCCCGATCTCGCAGGAATATCAAGAGATGGCGACCGATCGGGAACGATGGGGAGCACGGGGGGGCGAAAATTGCGCGATGGCGGTCATCCGCGGTAAATTCCGGAGCAGCAGTGCAGAGGCTGTCGTATCGAATGCATCATGACCTGACGCCATTCAGCAGGTGCCTCCTGATCATCATCGCGACCGTGCTAGCGCTTCCCGGTTGTCCGGTCGAGGGCAAGCGCAAGAAGCGGGTGGCCAGGGACGCGATCTCGGGACGCGGCGACCAGCCAACCCAGTGCACGTGCGACGAAGGGGTAGAGGACCCGTCGATCTGGGCGGAAGTCGGGAAGCAGATCATGTCGGGCACGCCGGGCAGGGGCGGCAGCCTGAGGATCCACACGGAGATAGACCCCCCTAACCTCCAGCCCGTGCTCAGGCCCGACGCCTGGGTGGTCCGCATCGTTCTCCACGACGTCCTCCAGTCCCTGGTCGTCAGGAACCCATCGACAAACGAGCTCGAGGGAGAGCTGGCCGAGTCCTGGACCTCGAGCGACGACGGGCTGCACTGGACCTTCCGGCTCAGGAAGGGGGTGAAGTGGCACGACGGGAACCCGTTCACGGCC
>CAZGVR010000303.1:0-2923 GCA_964528945.1 uncultured Myxococcales bacterium | reverse complement strand
TGGCCATGGTGCTCTCCCCGGACTCGACGGCGGTCAGCGTCAAGGCCAGCATCGAGGAGATCGAGAGCTTCAGCGCCAGCGGTGATGACGAGGTGGTCCTGGGCCTGTCCAAGCCCAACGCCCTGTTCCTCCAGCACATCGAGGGGCTCCCCATCCTCCCGAGGCACATCTACGTGCAGGGAAACCTGGAGGACAACCCCGCCAACGCGGCCCCGATCGGGACCGGGCCCTTCCGTTTCGTGTCCTGGACCCCGGGCAGGGAGATCGTGCTCGCCAGGAACGAGGAGTACTGGGGACGCCAGGCGTGGCTCGACGAGGTCAGGTACGTCATTGTCAAGGATCGGAACGTCGCGCTCCAGATGCTCGAGAGCGGCGAGCTCGACCTGATGCCGCGCATCAACGCCGATCAGTGGGCCGAGTGGGACCGCGACAAGGGGCTCAGGGACAGGTTCTTCCGCATGACCTGGGCGACGCCGGACATATCTTTCGTGGTCTACAACACGGAGCGTGCGCCCTTCGATTCTCCGGCGGTACGGCGTGCGATGACGCTGCTGCTGGACCGGGACCGGATCCGGTGTGCCGTGCACAGGTGCCTCGCGCGCATCATCTCCGGCCCCTTCCCTGCCGGACATCCGGCGAATTCGCCAGCGGTTTCACCCGCTCCGTTCGATCCGGTCAGGGCCGGGAAGCTGCTGGCCGAGGCCGGACTTGCAGACGTGGACCACGACGGCCTGCTGGACATGGGTGGCCGTCCTCTCCGCTTCGCCCTGCTCGTGCCGACCCAGTCGGATGCCATGCAGCGCATGGCCACGATATGGCAGGAGGAACTGCGCAGTCACGGTTTCTCGATGGACGTCAAGCTGCTGGACTGGACAACCTACATCGAAAAGTGCAGGAGCCACGAGTTCGACGCGGCCGTCATGAGCTTCCAGATGGAGTGGGACAACGACCTTGCCGGGATCTTCCACTCGAAGTCCAGCATGGGCGGTCAGAACTTCGGATCCTGGCACCACGACGGAGCCGACTACATCTTGGACAGGGCCCGTGTCGAGACCGACGACGATGCCAGGAACGCCCTGCTCCAGGACCTCCACGTGATCCTCTCGGAGGAACAGCCGTACACCTTCCTCTTCTCGCCGCTCGAGTCCTCCCTGATCTCGCGCCGCTTCAGGGGACTGGTCCCGGGCATGAGGTGGTTCCAGGAGAGGGATGCCTGGATGGTCGCAGGCGGCGGCTAGCCCGGGGCGGTCAAAGGATCCACAGTGCGCTCAGGAGCGCGAGGACTGCGAGCGTCAGCCCGAAGAAACCGAATGCCAGCCAGTCCATCCCGAAGTGGGCCAGCTTCTCTCTGGCATCCCTCCTGATCTCGTCGAAGGGAGTCTCCTCGGCGAGCTTGAGGAAGATCTTCCTCGCCTCGACCATGTCGCCGCCGTCGAGGAGCGCGCAGGCCTTCTCGTACTCCAGCCGCCATACCCTCCTGTCCCCGGATTCCTTCGAGTCCATGGCTAGCCGCCGGCCGCCGCGAGGTCCTTGGGCATGCAGCACTTCTTGTACTTCTTGCCGCTCCCGCACGGGCACGGATCGTTTCGTCCGACCTTCTCCCCGCCCGCGGCCTTGGGCCGTACCGGCGACGCCGCCTCCCCCTGCTTCGCCTCTGCGCTCCCACCCCTTCCCTCCACCACGCGGCGTCGCGACCTGTGCCCGAGCTTCAGGGCGTCCTCGCGCTTCGCGAGCCGCACCCTGAAGATCTTCTGGAGTGTGTTCTCCTCGATCTGGTCCATCATCTCCTGGAACATGCGGTATCCTTCCTTCTTGTACTCCTGCTTGGGATCCCGCTGGGCGTACCCCCGAAGGCCTATTCCCTTCCTCAGGTATTCGACGTTCTGGAGATGCTCGATCCACTGGTTGTCTATTGTCTGGAGGAGGTAGTGGCGGAATACCCTGAGGAACAACTCGGGGCCCATCTCCCCTTCCTTCTCGGCCAGGAGGTGCTCGACCGCGGCAAAGACCCCCTCCTCCAGGGCAGCCACGGAGCCTACCTTCTCCAGTCCCTCGATCTGCAGCGCGAACTGGGCGCGGAGCGAGTCCGCGAGGCCATCCATGTCCCAGTCCTCGGGGTTTTCCGACTTCGAGGCACAGAACGTCCCGACCGTTCGGCCCACGACCGATTCGCACATGTCGAGGAGCCTCTCCCTCTGTGCGGTCATCGAGACGGGGACCTCGTTGTTCAGGTACTCGAGCGCGCCCCTGTGGTCACGGGAGAACCTCTCCATCTGAAGGGGGATCCCGAAGAGGTGATAGATCTCGTGTGAAAGCGTGGCCACGTCGAGCTCGAGGATCTCGTCCCACGCCGGCAGCCGGACCTTCGGCTCCTCGCCCTCGGCACCCGGCTCGGGCGGCAGGGTCTCGCCCACCACCGCGATCGGAGCCTCTCCCCCGGTCCTCGCGAACCGCCTGACCATGAACTGGAGCAGGGGCGAGACGCGCTCGGCGAGCCTCTTATCGACCTCGCGCGCGGCCTCCTGGACGACGACCCGGACCGGCGCCTTGCCCTTGCGCCGCGCGCGGCGCGCCTCCTCCTCGGCGATGATGGAAGCCGGCTCGTACTTGCCCGTGAGGACCTGGCGCCTCAGCGAGTAGATCGTCTTCCGCTGCTGGTTCATGACGTCGTCGTACTCGAGGAGCGTCTTGCGCATGTCGAAGTTCCTGGCTTCGACCTTCTTCTGCGCGTTCTCGATGGACTTTGTGACCATCGAGTGCTCGATGGGGATCCCGTCCTCCATGCCGAGGCGATCCATCAGGCCGGTCAACTTGTCGGCGCTGAAGATGCGGAGCAGGTCGTCCTCGAGCGAGAGGTAGAATCGCGACGACCCCGGATCGCCCTGGCGACCGGAGCGTCCCCTGAGCTGGTTGTCGATCCGCC
>CAZGVR010000302.1:0-5526 GCA_964528945.1 uncultured Myxococcales bacterium | reverse complement strand
GGACCCGCTGCCGACCGTGGGCCAGCACAAGCTGGTCATCGACGCGTTCAACCCTCGCCGCGGGCCGCGCCAGGCGGTGGTGACGGTCGAGCGCGTCGAGAGCCTGGACGCGGACATCGAGGCCTACAGGAAGACGGTGGATCCGGACCTCGGGTGGGAGGCGCTCGGCCGCGACCCGGACGCGTACAAGGGCAAGAAGGTCGCACTCCACGGACGCATCATCAGCTTCGCGACCACGCTCGGCGTGAGCGCGTTCCAGCTGCTCGTCGACGAGGGGTGCCCGCCAGAGGCCAAGTGCGTGCTCAAGGCCGACTTCAAGGGCGAGACCACGGCCGGCAAGGACTCCTGGGTGACGGTCCTCGGAGAGGTAAAGGGGAAGTTCACGGTCGAGACCTCGGACAAGAAGAAGTACGACGTGCCCGCGCTCGACGCGGCCTGGGTCATCAAGGACGACGACGCGGGCGGCAAGGACGCTGCCAAGGCCGGCAAGAAGAAGAAGAAGAAGAAGGGGCGGTAGGCGGGGAGCCTCCATGGGTGTCGAGATCAAGACCGCGCTCGTGATCAACCCGCGGTCCGGCGGGAAGAAGTCCGATCGCCTGCGCAAGGCCCTGGTAGACGCCTTCCACGGGCTCGTGCCGGCCGGCGAGGTGGTGGAGACCCGGAAGGACGGCGGCGCCCGCCACGTGGTGAACGAGCTGCTGCACCTGGGCTACGAGTGCATCGCGGTCGCGGGCGGCGACGGATCCCTGAACGAGGCGGCCAACGGGTTCTTCGACGAGATCCCGGTCACGGTGGATCCTGCGGGCGGCGACGCGCCGAGGCCGGTGAACCCGTCGGCCTGCATGGCGGTCATCCCGGTCGGGACCGGCGGCGACTTCCGCCGGACAATGGGCCTCGAGCCGGATCCCGTGGCCGCGCTCAGCCTGCTCACCGGGACATCGACGAGGAAGTGCGATCTGGGGCACGTGTCCTACGTGGACCGGGAGGGCAGGCCTGCCGGACGGCTCTTCATCAACATCACCAGCTTCGGCATGAGCGGCCTGGTCGACGAGTACGTGAACCGCTCCGGGCGGGCCATGCCTGGCAGCCTCTCCTTCTTCGTGGCCACGGTCCGGGCCTTCAGCGACTACGAGAACGTGGCGGTGGACGTGAGGATGGGCTCTGCCGAGCCCATCCGCAGGACCGCCGTGGCCGTCGCCGTTGCGAACGGCAGGTTCTTCGGCGGCGGCATGGAGGTCGCGCCCGAGGCCCGGGTCGACGACGGCCTGCTCGACGTCGTGATCCTCGGCGACCTCGGGCTCTACGACTTCGTGGTCAACGCGCGCAAGCTGTACGGCGGCAAGATCCTCGGCCTGCCCGACGTGGATCACGGGCGCGTGCAGCGCGTGGCGATCGAGACGGTCGAGGCGGACGCGCGCATGCTCATGGACCTGGACGGCGAGCCGGTGGGGAGGCTGCCTGCCACGCTCACGATCCTGCCGGGGGCAATCGGGCTCAAGTCGTGAGATGGGCGGCCCTGCCGCTCGCCGTGCTCTCCGGGGCGCTCGTGGCCCTGTCCTTCCCGGACTTCGAGCTGTGGCCGCTGGCGTGGGTGGCCTTCGTGCCGCTGCTCGCCGGGCTGGAGCGCTCGTCGCCCGCGCGGTCGTTCCTCCTCGGATGGATCGCCGGGCTGGTCGCGCACCTGGTCGGCTTCTACTGGATTGCGGGCCCGCTCGTGAGGTTCGGCGGGCTGCCCTTGGCGGCGGCAGTGCCGCTCTACTTCCTATACTGCGCGTGGGGCGGGTGCGGCCTGGGGCTCACTGCCGGGCTCGGGGGGCTGGCGGCGGGGGACGGGGGGAGGGGCGGCGAGGGGACAGCGGGCATGCTCCTCGTGTTCCCCCTCGCGTTCGTGGCGGGCGAGCACCTGTTCCCGGCCGTGTTCCCCTGGAACCTCGCCGGAGGCCAGTACCGGTTCCTGCCCTTCATCCAGGCCGCCGAGGTCGTGGGCGCGCTCGGGCTGGGCGGGATGCTCGCGGCAGGCAGCAGCGCCCTGTGGGCGGCCGTGGCAATGGCATCCGGCCGGGCCCGATCCTCGCGCCGGCGCTGGGCCGGGGTCGCGGCCATCGTCCTGGGCCTCGCGGCCGTGATCGCGGGCGGCGCGCTCCGGATCCGCGCGGTCGAGCGGCTTCGCCTGGCCTCGCCGGCGGTGCGGGTCGGCGTGGTGCAGCCGAACATCGGGATCCTCGACAAGGGCGACCGGTCCAAGGCCGCTGCCCAGGTAGCGCTCCTCGGTAGCCTGACCCGCAAGGCCGTGGCCGCCGGCGCCGAGGCCGTGATCTGGCCCGAGACCTCGTATCCGTACCCGATCCGCAGGGATCTCCGGGAAGGCGACGACAGGGCCGGCCGTGCCATGGCCGGGTTCACCGTGCCCGTGGTCTTCGGCGCGGTCACGCGCGACGCAGAGGGCAGGTGGAACTCCGCGTTCGTGGCCCTTCCGGGCGGGATCCTGTCCGCACCGGTCGACAAGAAGCACCTCGTCCCGGGCAGCGAGGGGATCCCGCTCAGGGACAGCGTGCCGCGCGAGATCAGGCGGAAGGTCCCTTTCCTCTCCGGCGGGTTCCGCCCCGGATCCGGCCCGGCGATCCTGTCGTGGGGAGACGTTCGCGCCGGCATCCTGAACTGCTTCGAGGACACGATCCCCGGGAGGTCGCGGGAGGCCGTGGCCGCCGGATCCAACCTGCTCCTCAACCTCACGAACGACGCGTGGTTCGGCGACACGTCCGAGCCGACCGAGCACCTGGCCCTGGCCGTGCTGAGGACGGTCGAGAACCGGCGCGACATGGTGAGGTCGGTCAACACGGGCGTGAGCGCGTTCGTGGAGGCCACGGGCAGGGTGGACATGAGGACGTCGACCTTCACCAGGGCCAGCGTGGTAGTCACGGCGAGGCTGCTCGAGTCGAGGACCTTCTACACGTTCGCAGGGGACTGGGTGGGCTGGGCCGCCATGGCCGCCCTTGCCCTCGCCATCGCGTGGACTAGAATCGGATCCCGGATGTTGGAACGACCTAAATGACTCCAACGAAGCTTCATGTCATCTCGTTGGCGCTGGTGGTGCTTGCGGCATGCAAGGATCGGTCGTCGCCGCCGGATCCTTTGCCCGAGCCGCCCGGGGGCGTCTCGGGCGTTGCCCCCGATGCGAGGACCGTGAGCCAAGCGGAGGGCGGCGGCGCGAAGGCCGCAAGGAAGGTCTACTGGAACCAGGTCGCCGGGCAGTTCTACCCGGCCGATCCCGTGGACCTGGCGAACGCGGTGGCCGGGTACATGAAGGAGGCCGCGGCCCCACCCGTGGACCTCGAGTCGCGGGATCTCCTGGGCCTCGTGTCCCCGCACGCCGGGTATCCGTACTCGGGCCCGGTCGCGGGCAGCGCCTACAGGATGCTCGATGGCAGGAACCCGGCCACGGTCGTGATCATCGCGTTCGCGCACAAGGGCGGGGTCGGGAAGAGGAGCGCGGTCCTGCCGTACGAGGCGTACAGGACCCCGCTGGGCGAGGTGCCCATCGACACGGACATGATCCGGGACCTCCTCGAGCGAGGCAAGGGCGTGATCGAGGCGAGCGAGGCGCCCTTCGCCGGCGAGCACTCGCTCGAGGTGCAGCTGCCGTTCCTGCAGAAGGCGGTACCCGACGCCAGGATCGTTCCGATCATGGTGGGCCACCTCGGCGGCCGGCTCGACGCGGGCCTCGCGGACCTGCTCCACGAGGTCATCGGCGACCGCAGCGACGTCGTGGTGATCGCCTCCACGGATCTGAGCCACTACGAGCCGTACGAGACCGCGGTCGTGAAGGACGGGAAGACGCTGGACCTCGTGGCTGCGCTCGACTGGGGCGCGCTCGAGGCGGACGGCATACAGGCCGGGAGGATGTGCGGCTTCTACCCCGTGGGCGTGCTCATGCGGATCGCCGCGCTCTTCGGCGAGGGCAAGGCCGGGGGGACGAGGATCGCCTACAGGAACAGCGGCGACACCGCGGGATCCAGGGACGGCGGAGTGGTCGGGTACGGCGTGGTCGCGTTCACGCTGCCAGCAGGAACGAGATCGCCCGGAAGCCGGAAGCCCGGCTCTCCGGCGGCGGCCGGGGTCGACGCGGGGTCTGGCCAGGGAGCGCCTGGCCAGGGAGCGGCTGTGACGGGAGCTGCGAGCGGGCTGGGCCCCGAGGACCTGGCCGCGCTCCAGAGGATCGCGCTCGAGGCGGCAGTCGGAGTGGCGACCGGAAAGACCGTCCAGCCGGAGAAGCCGTCATCCAAGGCCCTCGGGCAGCCTGCGGGCGCGCTCGTGATCCTGAAGGCGGGCGAGACCGTGAGGGGCATGGGCGGCAACCTCGACTCCTCGAGGCCGCTCGTGGACGCGGCGGTCGAGGCGGCAAGGGCCGCCGCTGCGGGTGACGCGCGCTTCCCCGCGATCCGTGCGGAGGAGGCGGGCTCGCTTGAGGCCGTGGTCTTCGTGGTCGCATCCACGTGGCCGCTCGCGGATCCCTCGACCTTCGATCCCGCGATCCATGGCCTGTTCGTGGAGGCAGGCGGGATCCAGGCCTTCGTGGGGCCCGGGGAGACCGGGGGCGGCAACGCAGGGGAGGACGCGCTCGACCAGGCCTGCCGCAGGGTCGGTCTCGCACCGGGATGCTGGAAGGGGTCGAAGCAGGGGGTCGCGCCCACTTTCACGGCCTTTGCCGGGGGGAAGATGTGACGGCCTCGGTGCGGAGGCTGATCGCCGCGATCGCGTTCCCGGCGATCGCGCTCTCGTGCAGGGGCGGGGCTGCCCCGGACGGTGGGCAGCCCGGTTCCGGGCCGGCCGCCGGGTCGCCGGCAGCCAGGGCCGCGGAGAAGGAATCCGATGAGGAGGAGGACGTCATGAGCGGGGACTACTCGTTCACCAGGGAGCAGAAGGGCTGGCTCATGAAGGTGGCCAGGGAGAGCGCATCGGCCGCAGCGAGGGGCGAGAAGTACGAGCCGCCCGAGCCGGACGCTTCCTGGACCCTCGTGAAGGGCAAGGGCGCGGCCTTCGTCACGCTGCGGCGCAAGAAGGACGGATCGCTGCGCGGCTGCATCGGCCACATCGTGGCCAGGATCCCGCTCTACAGGTGCGTCGCGGACATGGCGCATGCCGCGGCCGTGGAGGACGGGCGGTTCTCGCCCGTCACGCCGTCCGAGCTTCCGGGGATCCGCTACGAGATCTCGGTGCTCACTCCGCTCGCGCCAGTGAAGGACCCCATGGAGATCGTGGTGGGCACGGACGGCGTGGTGCTGGAGCACGGGTGGAACCACGGCGTGTTCCTGCCGCAGGTGCCGACCGAGCAGGGCTGGGACAGGACCGAGTACCTGGACAACCTGTGCTACAAGGCCGGCCTGCACAGGGCAGGGTGCTGGAAGGATCCCCAGGCAGTGCTCAAGAAGTTCCAGGCCATAGTGTGGGAGCAGGAGGAGGTCGAGGGCTGAGACGCCCCCCCCGGCCCGGAGCCGGTCAGGGAGCCTGGAAGCGGTAGCGGCCGTC
>CAZGVR010000301.1:0-5555 GCA_964528945.1 uncultured Myxococcales bacterium | reverse complement strand
GAGGGCCGGGCCGTCATCGCCGAGCGAGAGGTCCCAGGAGATCCCGCCGTCCGCGTCCTCTATCCTGCCCTGCGCATGCCCGTCCTCGAGCCTGGATTCCCCGAACCGGAGCGCGAGCCGATCGGTCTCCCACGTCACCGACCCGATGGGCCAGGACTCCTTGATCGCGCGTCGTGTCCTGCGATCCCCGTCGAAGTGGATGGCCCAGACGCTGGCCCTTCCGCGTCCGCCGCCTCCTGGAAGGAAGAACGTGTACTTCGCCCAGAACGCCTCGTGCCTGTCAGGGGCGTTGGCCTTCATGAAAAAGCTCTCCACGAGCGGGCCGCCACCGGGCCTGGCCACGGGCAGGGTCAGGTCTGGTACCGCGCCGAAGAGGGGCATGGAGGCTTTCTATGCTCATGCGACCTGCGCGTCAAGGCTGCGTTTCCGTCGATTAGTCCAACGATGTCGTAAGGTTGCATTGTTGACTATTTTACAGCCTGGTGATACCAATGAGCGAGTCCAAAGGCGAGCATACGCCGAGGAGGGATAGAGTGGCGAAGAAAGTCCTGGTCGCCGACGACTCGAAGACCATCCGCAGGGCGTTCGAGCTCACGTTCGCTGGCGATGCCGGCGTCGAGATCCTGAGCGCGGGCGACGTCGCATCGGCCATGGCGATCGCCAGGGAGAAGTCTCCCGCTCTCGTGATCGCAGACTCGGGAATGGGTTCGAGCTCGGGTTATGACCTCTGCTCCCAGCTCAAGGCCGATCCGGCGCTCACCGGCATCCCGGTCTGGATCATGACGGGGCCGGCAGAGCGCCTGGACGAGGATCGTTACGAGACCTGCGGGGCGTCCGGTCACATCAGGAAGCCCTTCGACACGCAGCGGATCATCGACAAGGTCGCGGTGATGTCCGCGCCGCCGGACGAGGAGTTCAGCCGGCCGTCCTATCCGCCCGGGCCGGTCAGGCCTGCCGCGCCGGTCAAGCCACCGGTTGGACAGAAGCCAGCAGTACCGGCGGCCACGGGACAGGCTCCCGGCTCCGCTCCTCAGCCGCCCAGGCTGCAGAAGGCCACCCTCATGGGTGGACCGGTCATCATGCCCGGCAAGCCGCCCGTGCCTGCCGCGCCTCCTGCGGCCGCCGCTCCGCAGCCCGCGGCCCCGTCCTTTTCGAAGCCGGTCGTGCCTGCGGCCAAGCCGGTCGTTCCTTCCGGTCCGGCCGTTCCGGCAGCCAAGCCCGGCCCGGCGCCGGTTGCTGCCAGATCTGCTCCCGCTGCCGCGGCAAGGCCGGCCCTGGCGGCGCCCCTGGATGCGGACGCCCTGGCCACGCCCACGGCTGCCGCGGCGCTCGCGGGTCTCTCCGACGAGCAGAAGGATCGGGTCCTGGCGCTGGTCAGCGAGGTCGTGGAGCGTACGGTCTGGGAGATCGTGCCGGACCTGGCCGAGGCGATCATCCGGGAGGAGCTCGCCCGCCTGCTCGAGGAATGAGACTCGACTGTTTTCCCCGTCATCGCTATAAAACGCACCCGTGAAGGCCAAACCCGACGCATACGATCCCTCCCGGATCGAGAAGGAGATGTACGAGCTCTGGGAGCGGGAGGGCTACTTCCGTAGCCTGCCCGCGCCGGGCCGTAGCCACTACTGCATCGTCATCCCGCCCCCGAACGTGACCGGCGCCCTGCACATGGGGCACGCCCTGAACAACTCGATCCAGGACGTCCTCATCAGGTACCACCGGATGCTGGGACAGAACACTCTGTGGCTTCCAGGGGTCGACCACGCGGGCGTCGCGACCCAGAGCGTGGTGGAGCGCACGCTCTGGGAGGAGGAGCGGAAGACGAGGTACGAGGTGGGTCGCGAGGAGATCCTCCGCAGGATCTGGGAGTGGAAGGATCGGTTCGGCGGGCGGATCGTCGACCAGCTGAAGATGCTCGGCTGCTCGTGCGACTGGACGAGGACCCGCTTCACCATGGACGATGGGCTGAGCCGTGCGGTTCGCACGGTCTTCGTCCGCCTCTACCACGAGGGCCTCGTCTACAGGGGAACCCGCCTCGTGAACTGGTGCCCGCGGCACAGGACCGCGCTCTCCAACGACGAGCTGGTTTACCGGGAGGTCCAGGGCAGGTTCTGGCGGATCCGCTATCCGCTGGCCGGCGATCCGGCGCGCGGGATCGTGGTCGCGACCACCAGGCCCGAGACCATGCTGGGGGACACGGCGGTCGCCGTGCACCCGTCCGACGGCCGGTACGCGGACCTGGTCGGCGCGCAGCTCGACCTCCCGCTCGCGGGGAGGAGGATCCCGGTGATCGCGGACGACGCGCTCCCTGACCCGGAGAAGGGCACCGGAGCGGTCAAGGTAACGCCCGGGCACGATCCCAACGACTACGCCTGCGGCCTCCGCCACGGGCTTCCCATGATCAACATCCTCGAGGACGACGGGACCCTGAACGCGAACGTGCCGGCCGCCTACAGGGGGCTGGATCGCATGGAGGCCCGCCGCCGTGTCGTCGAGGACCTCGTGAGAGGCGGTTTCCTGGTCAGCACCGAGGATCACGTCCACGAGGTCGCGCACTGCTACCGCTGCTCGGACGTCATGGAGCCGTACCTCTCGGACCAGTGGTTCGTGAAGATGGCCCCCCTCGTCGCCCTGGCGATCGAGGCCGGCGAGAAGGGGCTCGTGCGGTTCCACCCGGAGAGCAGGCTGAAGCAGTACCTGGACTGGCTCGGGTCCACGCCCGACTGGTGCATCAGCCGCCAGATCTGGTGGGGGCACAGGATACCGGTCTGGTACTGCCCCTCGTGCGATCCGTCGGTCAGGATCGACGAGCACGGCGAGGTCCAGCGCCTGACCGAGGATCGCAGGGACCATGCCCGTGCAGCGGCAGGCGGCGTGGCCTCGGTGCCGGGGCCCGACGATCCCATGCGGGATCCGGACCGGTGCCCGTCGTGCGGCGGGGCGCTCAGGCAGGATCCAGACGTGCTCGATACCTGGTTCTCCTCCCAGCTGTGGCCCATCTCCACGCTCGGCTGGCCAGAGGAGACCGAGGACCTCGCCTGCTACTATCCCACGGACGTCCTGGTCACGGCTCGAGACATCATAGCGCTCTGGGTGGCGCGCATGGTCATGATGGGCATGAAGTTCCGCTCGCGCGAGCCCTTCCGGGACGTATACATCCACGGGACGATCCTCGACGAGCGCGGGGACATCATGTCCAAGAGCCGTGGCAACGGCTTCGATCCCGTGAGGCTGATCGAGGGCGGGGAGGACACCCTCCTCGACCGCCGCCGCGATCCGCCCGAGGAGAGGCGCGAGCACTACAAGCCGTACGGGGCTGATGCGCTGCGGTACGGCGTGCTGTCCATGGCCACGGCCGGACAGGACCTGCGGCTGGTCGTGAACCGGGCGCGCCGCGAGGACGGCTCCTGGGACGTGGAGGTGCCGAGGTTCGAGGAAGGGCGGCGGTTCTGCAACAAGATCTGGCAGGTGACGCACGGGGTGGTCCTCCCGCAGGCCAAGGGGCTGGTGCTGCCCGCCCGGCCCAGCCCGTACTGCCTGGATCGCTGGATGCTCGATCGCCTCGCAGAGGGCGTCTCCGGCGTGGTGGGGAGCCTGGCGAGCTACTCGATCGGGGACGCCTGTACGGCCTTCTACCACCTCTTCTGGGACGAGTTCTGTTCCTGGTACGTCGAGATCGCGAAGCCGAGGCTCTGGGGCGAGGATCCCGTGTCCCGCGCACACGCCCAGGCGACCATGCTCGAGACGCTGACGGTCCTCCTGCAGGTGCTCCATCCGGTGATGCCGTTCATCACCGAGGCACTGTGGGAGGACGTCTCCAATGCGCGCAGGGAGGCCGGGTTCCCCGATCTCGGCGGGCGCATCATCGTGTCCCGCTGGCCGGATCCGGCAGCCATGAGGCGGGATCCCGAGGCGGTCCGTCTCGTGGAGGCCGTACGCGCTATTGCCGGAATGGTCAACAGCATTCGCGGCGAGAACCCGTCGATCAGGGAGAACCAGAAGCTGCCGCGCCTGGTCGTGCGCGTGGAGGATCCGTCCGTGCTGGAATGCCTCCGGGAGACCACGGCCGGGCTCCTGCGCTTCGTGAACGCCGGCAGCATAGACGCCGGTCCCCTCCTCGTGCGGCCGGAGCCCAGCGCGGCCGCGGTCGCGCCGGGAATGGACGTCTGGGTCCCGTTCGAGGGTCTGGTGGACGCCGTGGCCGAGCGGGCGCGGCTCGAGAAGCGGGTAGCCGCGGCCGAGCAGGATCTCGCGGCGGTTCGCAGGAAGCTGTCCAGTCCCGCTTTCGTGGAGAAGGCCCCGGCTGCCATCGTCGAGAAGGAGAGGGCGAAGGAATCCGCGATCGTCGAGACGTTGGCGAAGCTCAGGTCCTCGATGGACTCGCTGGGGTGAAAGCATGAGTGCCGCTCCAGTCCTCTTCGGCAGGGTGGCGGTGCTCAACCGCGGGGACGCCGCGGTCCGCTTCGTCCGCGCCGCCCGGACGTGGTCCAGGATGCGCGGTCGGTCACTGGACGTGATCGCCTTCTATACGAATCCCGACAGGGCCTCGCAGTTCGTCAGGATGGCCTCGTCGGCCGTGTGCCTCGGCGAGCCGATCGTCGGGGCGCCGGGGGGCGGAAGGCGCTCGGCCTACCTCGACATCCAGCGCGTGATCGATCTGGCACGGTCGGCCGGGGCGGACGCGCTGTGGCCCGGCTGGGGATTCCTGTCCGAGAGCGCGGATCTCGCGGACGCGTGCGAGAAGGCAGGCATTGCCTTCATAGGGCCGTCCGGGAAGGCCATGAGGCTCCTCGGCGACAAGATCGCGGCGAAGAGGCTGGCCGAGACCTGCTCGGTCCCGGTCGTGCCGTGGAGCGGCGGACCGGTCGATGGCCCGGGAGCCGTGCTCGCGGTCGCGGAACGCGTGGGGTACCCGCTCCTCCTCAAGGCGGCCGCGGGCGGGGGCGGCAGGGGCATCAGGGTCGTCGACTCGGCTGATGGGCTGGCCGAGGCGTTCCGATCAGCCTCGACCGAGGCCGCATCGGCCTTCGGCGATCCCACACTCTTCGCGGAGGCCCTGGTCCCTGCGGCGCGCCACGTGGAGGTGCAGGTCATAGCCGACAAGCACGGCACGGTCTGGACGCTCGGGACGAGGGACTGCTCCATGCAGCGCCGCAACCAGAAGCTCCTCGAGGAGGCTCCTGCCGCGGGCCTCCCGCCGGGGATGGAGGAGAGGCTCTGCGATGCGGCGAGGCGGATCGCGCTCGAGTGCGGCTACACCGGCGCGGGCACGGCCGAGTTCCTCGTGTCCCCGGAAGGGGACTGGCACCGGTTCCTGGAGATGAACACGCGCCTCCAGGTAGAGCATCCGGTCACGGAGTGCGTCTACGGCGTCGACCTGGTGGTCGCGCAGATCGACGTGGCGGCCGGAGTGCCGCTGCAAGGCGAGCCCCCGTCGCCTCGGGGGGCGGCGGTCGAGGTCCGCGTGAACGCGGAGGATGCCGACAACGGGTTCGCGCCGTCGGCCGGCCGCATCGCGCGGTTCGACGCTCCGCAGGGACCGGGCATCAGGGTGGACC
>CAZGVR010000300.1:282-5590 GCA_964528945.1 uncultured Myxococcales bacterium | reverse complement strand
GAAGCCCCTCACGCCCTGCCGCCACTGCCGGATCAGCACGGCCTCGCCCTGGTCCGTGAGCGGCAGCACGTTCACCCAGTCGTCCACCCTGAGCGTGTAGAAGGGATGGATCACCCCGGTCGTGGGATGGCGGCATACCTCCCGGCTCAGCGTGAAGACCGCGGTCTGGTGCAGGACCCCGGACTCGATGATCTCCCAGGCTTTGACAGGCATGGCCGGATGGTAGACGCGACGGGAGGCCACGGCAAGCGGCCCCAAGTTGCGACCCGCCCTGAAAAGTGCTAGCCACCCGTTGTCATGAAGTGCACCGTAATCGATCGCCTGGATGGCGCGCGTGGGGCCGACGGATACGTGGTCTGCATCGCCGCCGATGGTCGCTCGGCATGGGAAGGACCAGGAACACGGCATCTCGCGCGCCTGCTCGGGATAGACCTGGCTTCCCTGGCGAGGTCGGAGAGCTTCACGGGCAAGGACTCGCAGGACGTGTACGTCCGAATCGTGAGGGGCAGGTCCTCGCACCGCTTGATCCTCCTCGGCCTCGGCAAGAAGGCCGACGTGGACCCGGCCCTGCTCAGGCGCCGCCTGCAGAGGGCGGGATCGATCATGGTCGCGCGCGGGATGAGGCGGCCTGCGGTGATCCTCCCGGAGAAGCTGCCGGTCCGCGAGGATCTGATGCTGGATGCCGTGATCACCGGCCTCCATCTAGGGACAGGCAGGCCCACGAGTTACGCGAGATCGGGGGCAACCAAGGAAGCCCCTCCGGCGTCGATCCAGGTCGTGTACAAGGCCGAGCCGGACGTGGGCAGGGGAGCGGTCCAGCGCGCCGCGGTCCTCGCCGAGGTCATCCAGGAGGCTAGGACCTGGGTGTCGGAGCCGGCGAACATGCTCGGCCCCGAGGACCTCGCGAGGAGGGCGGTCGCGCTGGGGCAGGCGAACGGCCTTGCGACCGAGATCTGGAAGCCGCCGCGCCTGCGCAAGGAGCGGATGGGCCTCATCGAGGCCGTGGGACGCGGCTCCGGCAGGGAGCCCTGTCTGGTCCGGATGGACTGGATCCCGGCCGAGAAGCGGAACGGAGCAAGGATCCCGCACGCTTGCATCGTGGGGAAGGGGATCGTGTTCGACTCGGGCGGGCTCTCGATCAAGCCAGCGAAGAGCATGGTCACCATGAAGTGCGACATGGCCGGGGCCGCCGCGGCCACGGCCACGGTCGCGGCCGCGGCCAGGCTGGGGCTTCCGGTCAGGGTGACGGCCCTCCTGCCCATCGCCGAGAACACGCCGTCGTCGAGGGCCTACAGGCCCGGCGACGTGATCCGGGGCCGCGCAGGCAAGACCGTCGAGGTCATCTCCACGGACGCCGAGGGCCGCCTCGTCATGGCGGACGCGATCGCGCTCGCGGCCGAGGAGAAGCCGGACGTGATCATCGACATCGCGACCCTGACCGGCGCGTGCATGGTGGCGCTCGGCTCCTACACGGCAGGCCTGTGGGCATCGGACGACGATCTCGCGGCCAGGATCGCCGACGCGGCTCGCCGTACGGGCGAGAGCATGTGGCGGATGCCCCTGCTCGCGGAGCTGAGGCCGTTCCTCAAGTCGGACATCGCGGACCTCAGGAACTCCTCCTCGGACCCATACGGCGGAGCCATATCCGCGGCCCTCTTCCTCAAGGAGTTCACCGCCGGGATACCGTGGGCCCACCTCGACGTCGCCGGCCCGGCCTGGCACGACAAGCGGACAGACCTCGGCCCCCGTGGAGCCACGGGCTTCGGCATCACGACCCTCGTCGGGTACCTCGCCGCGATGAACGTGACCTGACGGACGGGGCCGGGGATGTCGATCCTCTTCTCGTGCTCGGTGCACTACTGGCGCCACCCGCGCGGGAGATGGGAAGGGGTGCTCGACAGGCTCGCGGCCGCCGGAGTGCAGGGGATCGACACCTACGTCCCATGGGCCTCCCACGAGCGCGAGCCCGGGCGTTTCGACTTCGGTGACGGGGATCCATCGCTCGACCTGCCGGGCTTCGTGGGGCTCGTCGCGGACCGGGGGATGTGGGTCACACTGAGGCCGGGGCCGCAGATCAACGCGGAGATGAACAACTTCGGGCTGCCGGACAGGATCGTCCGCGATCCCGACGTGCAGGCCATGGGACCAACGGGGGGGCCGGTGCTGTGCCCGTCCCCGCCGGTCCTCTTCCCCTGCCCTTCCTACTTCAGCGAGAAGTACATGGAGGAGGCGGGCCGCTGGTTCGCCGGGATCGCGAGCGCCATGGCGGGCGTGCCGGGCCGCGTGAACCCGGTGCGCTCCGTCCAGGTGGACAACGAGGCGTCCCTGTTCTTCCGGGACGCGCCGTTCGACCAGGACTACCGTCCGGAGGCCATCGCGGCCTGGGGCGCCTGGCTGGCAGGCAAGGGGATTCCTCCCCGGGAACCGCCCAGGGCACGCGAGCCGGGGCGCGAGGGCCTGCGCCTGATCACGTCGTGGGTCAGGTTCCGCCAGGAGTCGCTGCTGCGCGCCATCGGCCGGATGCGCGACCTCGTCCGCTCCTCCGGGCTGGGCACGGCCCCGGTGACCCACAACATGCCGCCGGCCGGGCTGTGGGCCCCGCTGCCCGCTCGGGACCTGGCCTCGGTCGTGGACGCCCCGACCACGGACGTGTACGCGACCGCCGGGAACCTCCACGACATGCGCCGCCAGATCCTCTCCATAGCATCCGTCACGCCCCAGCCCTTCGCGGCCGAGATGGGATGCGGCACGGTCTGGTTCGCGCCGAGCGTCGGGCCCTTCGACAACAGGTTCGTGACCGCGACGGCGCTGGCTCTCGGAGTGCGCGGCTTCAACCTCTACATGGGAGCGGGAAGGGACCGCTGGATCGGCGGCCTCATCCCCGAGAGCGGGGAGGACGACGGCGCGGATCTCCTGCACTTCTACCAGAGGCTGCTCCGCACCCTCGAGTCCGTGCACATCGGGGACATGAGGCCGGTCGCCGGGGCCACGATCCTCGCCCCTTCCGA
This sequence comes from uncultured Myxococcales bacterium, assembly GCA_964528945.1. Lineage (GTDB taxonomy): Bacteria > Myxococcota_A > Polyangia > DRWM01 > DRWM01 > CAZGVR01. Next base: position 2,582 of record CAZGVR010000300.1, on the reverse strand, counting down.
GTACGTCGTGCATTCCATTGCCGCCTTCCCGATACCGGGCGGATCACCGACGCTGCTCGCCTCGCTCGGCCTGCCGGTCCACGAGATGCTGGTCAATGACGACTGGGGCCTGGGCCTCCCCGTCCAGCACGAGTTCTGGAGGCGCCTGCGCGAGGCCGAGGACCTTCTGGAGTCCCTGTCCGTACCATGGAGCCTGTCGGACGGCCGCGGCGATCTGCCTGCGGTCGGCGTCCTCCTGGCTCCCACGTGGAGCTACCTCTCGCTGCGATGCGTCGAGTCGGTCATCCGCCACGTCGAGTCCGGATCCACGGCCATCGCCGGGCCGGAGGAGCCGGTCATGGACGAGACGATGGACCCGTACCCAGACGGGATCCTGTCCAGGTGGAAGGCCATGAGGGCCACCGGCCGGCTCGTGATCGCCGGTACGCTCGGCGACGCCGCGGTCAAGACGGTCATGAAGGCGGCGACCAGGAAGCACGACGCGTCGCTCCCGATCGACATCACGGTGAGGGCCCCGGGCGTCATGTTCCTGCCTCACCGGGTCCCGGGCAAGCACCGCTGGCTCACCTGGCTGATCTCGACGGGCGGCACGGGCCGCAACGTGATGGTGCCGCGCAAGGGGTTCTACTGGAACCAGCTGCTCGCCGTGCGCGAGAGGGCGTCGGGCGGGGAGTTCATGCAGAAGATCGGAAGCCAGGGCGAGCCCCTGACGATCGACGTGTCCGGCCGCGAGGTCCATCTCGTGTCATGGAGCAGGACCCGTGTGGGCTAGCCGCCTCAGGATCACGGGCATCGACCCGGTCCACGCCAGGAACCTGTGGTCGCTCCTGACCCTGGAGCGCAGCACTACGCGTCCCCAGCCGATGGCCTTCGTGATCCTGGATCGCGGAAGGCCGGTGCACGTGATAGCGGGGAAGAGGAGCACCCCGCCTCCCGCCGGATTCGATCGCCTGGACGCGGCCTGCGCCGCTCCGTTCGCGGCGGTGCTGGGCGTGCGCCTGCTCCTCGCCATCGAGGACCGCGCGCTGCGCGAGCTGGTGGACTCGATCGACGCCGGCCTGCGTCACGGCGACGACCACTTCTCCCAGGCCGGCTTCGCCCTCGATCGCATGCGGGAGGCGATCCGGGCCGGGGATCTCGTCCTGTGGCCCGACTTCTTCGAGGTGCTGCTGAAGCTCGACGAGGCCACGATGCGGAGGTTCATGGACGCCGTGTTCCCCCCGCGCACGTCGGTCCTCATGTACGTGTTCAGGAAGCAGGCCATCCACTCCGCCATCATCCTCGTTCGCGGGGACTCGGAGATCGAGTCGGTCACCGGGCACTGGTCCATCCGCGACGATCTCAAGACCTACAGCCCGTGGCAGGACGGCTACGCCCGGATCCTCGAGGCGTCGTCCAAGGTGCACGCCCAGCCGAGCCTGGCCTTCTTCGGCGAGCTCGAGGCGGTCGAGGGATTGCTTCACACTCCCCGCCCGGGCCTGCTCACGCGAGAGATCGTGGACAGGCGCATCATCATCGATCCCATGCCTCCCTGGATGACCGCAGCCCTCGGCGTGGACGCGGTCACGCGCGCCGCCCATCTCGGGATGGGCCTGCTCGATCGCATGGACTTCCTGGGGCTCGGCCGGCGGTTCGATCTCGGCGGGATCAGGCAGGACGTGAAGACCCGCGTCGATGCCGGCATCGACCTCACGGCCATGCTCGGCTTCAACCCGTTCGATTTCCTCACGCAGTTCGCGTCGTGGTGGAGCGGCCGCTAGGCCTCATCCCGGCGCCGGCCCGCCCTTCACTCCCGCCTCGGTCTCCCCGGACTCCAGCAGCGTCTCGACGCGACTCTCGGCGCGGTCGAGGATCGCATGGCCCTCGCGAGAGAGGCGGACGCCTTCCTCGAACAGGCCCAGGGAGTCCTCCAGGTTGTGCTTGCCTGCCTCGAGATCCGTCACGATCTCCTCGAGGCGGCCCAGGATGGTCTCGAACTCGCCTGCGACCGGCTTCCCTGCCCGCGGGTCTTCCTTGGTCCTGGCCATGGGGTGACGATAGCGTCCGGCCTCGGCCCCGGTCAAGCGTGGATCGGGCCAGGCCGTGCTGCCAGGCCAGGCCGTGCTTGCGCCTCCCGCACGCTCGTCGTAGGCTGGGCGCATGCGCGGCATCCGTACCGGGATCGCATGCCCCCTGGCTGGGCACCCGGAGATCATGGCCGCGGCAGCGGCCGCTTTCCCGCTGCTGCTCATCGCAGGGGAGGCGTTCGCCCGGACGGGCGGCGGACAATGCGTCCGCTGCGGCAACAAGGGCCGCTTCGA
>CAZGVR010000300.1:0-272 GCA_964528945.1 uncultured Myxococcales bacterium | reverse complement strand
ACGGGCGGCGGACAGAACTACTCCGGCGGCGGTGGTGGCGGCGGGTTCGGCGGCGGTGGTGGCGGCGGTGGCGGCGGTGAGCTCGTCATGCTGCTCGTCTGGCTGGTCGTGCGCTACCCGCACATCGGCATCCCGGTCGTGCTCCTGATCGGCGCCGGGATGCTGGTGAGGAGGTTCTTCAAGGGGGACGCGACCACGCGCTCGGCGATCGTGCGCATGGAGCGCCAGGCGCCGCGCAGGGTCCTGGCCGCAAGCCCGGACGGCAGGGGCCT
>CAZGVR010000299.1:0-5595 GCA_964528945.1 uncultured Myxococcales bacterium | reverse complement strand
CTTGAGGCGGATGAGCGTTGCCGAATGGAGCTCGATGGGCAGGGAGGCGAGATCGTAGAGCAGCCCGTCTATCCTTATCTGCAGGGCCATGGCCGATGCGCCGGGGTTCACGTGCACGTCGCTCGCACCCAGGTTCCAGGCCTGCGCGATCACGTAGTCCACGAGATCGCGGGTCCGGGCCCGGCCGCCCTCGGCGATGTCCATCACGCCCTTCCTGACCGAGGAGAGCGCGGACAGCGGCCGCCCGCCCTCCTCGAGCAGCCCGTCGATCTCGAGCCTGTCCGCGGCCCTGGGAGCGCCGCCCAGGCGACGGCGGATCCACGCGCCGACTGGCGTGAGGAAGGTCGCGATCGCGATCGCCACCACCAGGGCGACCGAGGCCGCTGCCACGTAGATGTACAGCTTTGCGCCGCCGCTCTCGAGATCCATGAGGGGTGAGCCGGGAGGGACCATGGCGTACAGAGTAAGGGGTTACGGTCAGGGTTGCAACGAGGAGGCGACCCGACCTATCATGGCCCGGCTCGCGCACCCTTCATGAGGGGGGTTCGAGGAGGTCAGATGGATCGCCCGTGTCCGCTCGCGCTCGTCTGTGGGATCACCGCGGCCACCCTGCTGATGCCGCCGGGGATCCGGATCGCACAGGCCGAGGACGTCGAGGAGGTCGTGGAGGAGGAGGAGATGGTCAAGGAGGCCGTCCGCATCCTCGTCTCGAGCTTCGATGGCGGGACCGGCGCGAGCGTCCGCAACCTCCTGGTCAAGGCTCTCTCCAAGAAGGAAGGCGTCGTGCTGGTCGCGTGCGCGGACGCCGAGGAGACCGCGCAGAAGCTGGGCATCCCCATGGACTCCACGTCGCCCAAGAACCTCGCGAAGCTCGGCGAGGCCGTGGGCGTCGACACCTTCGTCTTCGGGAGCATCGTGACCGAGGGCAAGCTGAAGGCGCTCGAGCTGAAGCTCATCTTCCGGGTGAGGCCGGATGCATCGGCCTCCATGACGTACACGTGGAAGACGCCCACGCCGACCGACGCGCAGGTGCAGGAGATGGCGGCCGCGATCGTGACGGCCACGATGACCGCCCAGGCCCTGGCGCCCGCGGGCGCTGGCGGCACGGCAGGGCCAGGGCCGTCGGCCTGGGTGCAGCCGGACGATGGCGGAGGCGGGGAGCCCGCCGGGAAGAAGGCGAAGAAGGCCAAGCAGAAGAAGGTGAAGCAGAAGCCCGAGGCAGCGGTGGAGACAAAGGGCCCGATCGCGAAGAAGGACAGGGACGAGGTGATCGCGTTCGGGGTGGGGCTTCTCCTGGGCGCGCGAAAGATGAAGATCCACACGGATAGCCAGGGCACGATCGAGTACGACGGCGGCGCCTTCCCGGCCATCGACGCGTCGATCGAGTTCTTCCCGTTCAGGCTCATGACCAGGAAGCTGGGCGCAGGCGTGGGGCTCGGGCTCCACTTCGCGAGGTCCTTCCTGCTCGAATCCAGCGTGCCGGGCGGCGCAGGGAACATCGACACGTCCTATACGAACTTCGACGTGGATGTCCTCTGGCGCATCCCTCTCGGGGAGTGGCCGGTGGAGCTGGAGGCCAAGGCCGGCTGGGGACTCCTGTTCTACTCCATGGACACGGAAGGGATCCTGGGCGTTCCCATGACCAGCTTCGAGTACATGATGGTCGAGCTGGGCGTGGGCTTCACGTGGCAGGCGCTCGATCCATGGCTCGCCGTCGGGGTGGGCGGCGACGTGCTGATCCCGCACAAGTGGGGCAAGGCCTTCGACGCCTACGGGATGGAGACCAGGGGCGCGGGCGGCGCGGCCCACCTCACGCTCTCCGGGGAGATCTCGCACGGCGTCGGATGGTCGGCCGGGTTCGACTACAAGGGGCTGAGGAACGCGTTCGACGATCCGTGCGTGCCCGGGGTCTGCTGGATCGCGAACGGCCGGAACGGCACGGACAGCTACATCACGGGCTGGGCCAGGATAGGCTACGGCTGGTAGCCGCGCCCGGGCTCGCCGGTATTGCGCCCGGCACGGCCCCGCGTATATATATCCGCTGCCGTGGACGGGGTCCGCCCCGTCCGATGCGTGGTGGATGTAGCTCAATGGTAGAGCATCGGGTTGTGGTCCCGAGGGCTGTGGGTTCGAATCCCATCATCCACCCCAGGGCAGCAGGCTAGGGGCTACTCCTCCTCGCGCCTGCCGCCGCGCTTGCGATCCTCCCACTCGTCCCAGTCCTCCTCCCACTCGTCGGGATCCGTGCTCCTGGGCATGATGTGCTTGTCGCGCTGCAGCCTCAGCTTGCACGCGGTCGAGATCCAGTCGTCGATCGACTGCCTGACCCCGGGAGCCGAGGCGGCGCGCCTGATCGAGCGGTGGAGGTCCCTCGGGAGCCCGATGATCAGGTCCTCCGTGCCGTCGTCCCGGGGCGGCGAGACCCTGAGGTCGACGACCGCGCCCGGGAGCACCCCGGCGATCCTGTCCCTGATGGTCTCCGCGTCCTCGGCCGGGACGCCGCCGTCCTTGCCGGATCTAACGCTGCAGGTGATCGTCAATCCCTCGTTCTTCATGGATCGTCTCGCCGCGTGGGCGCATGGCCGCCCCACCTCTCGAGCCTCCTTTTCCCCATATCAAAGCAGACAAGTGGCGGTCGATGTCAAGGGCTGTGTGCGGGCTCAGCGGCAGCCGGCCAGGCCGGGGATGACGGGCACCGTGAAGAGCACGGGCACCCCGTCCGAGTGTGCCTCGATGAGCGAGGCGTTCGTGGCATCGTCCGGGCCGGGCGGCAGGCCCGGCTGACGGCACAGGATCACGCCGCAGCATCGGACCCCGGAAGCGCGCAGCGCGCGGAGCGTCACGACGGTCTGGCCGACGGTTCCCAGAGTCGCCCTCGCGACCACGACGGCCGGTATTCCCAGGATCCCGGCGAGATCCATGCACAGCATCGAAGGGCCGTACGGCGTGCCCGCTCCGCCCGCACCCTCGACCACCACGAACCGGCCGCCCGTGGCGAGGCGGCCGAATGCTGCGCGGATCACGGCAGGATCGATCGCCATGCCCTCGGCGGCGGCCGCAGCCTCGGGCGCGACCGGAAGCCCGAAGCGGTACGGGCACACGTCGTCGAGCGGCGCCGAGCTCGAGCACGCGGCGGCGATCGCCAGCGCGTCGAGCGGCGCATCGCCAACCACGCCGGTCTCCACGGGCTTCATGGCCGCGACCGGCACGCCTCGCCGGACGAGGGACGAGATGAGCAGCACCGAGGTGACGGTCTTGCCGACCCCCGTGTCGGTCCCGGTGACGAGCACGCCCCGGGCCGCCGCCCTTGCGCGCTGGTTGGTCACGGCAGCGCCCCGGTAGCGGCCTCGATCGATGCCGCGGTCGTCTCGACGAGGAGGTCCATGTCCGCGTCGCCGATGGCCAGCGGCGGCATGAGCACGACCACGTCCCCCAGCGGCCTCAGGATCACCCCGCGCTTCCTCGCCTCGAGGATCACGCGCCGTCCGACGAGCATGGACGGGTCGTACGGTGCGTTGGAGGCGCGGTCCGCCACGATCTCGATCCCGGTCATGAACCCGCGCCGCCGGATCTCGGCCACGTGCGGGAGCGGCGCGATCCTGGATTCGAGGAGCGAGCCGAACCTCTCCGCCCTGGCCGGGAGATCGGGCAGCATGGGAACGAGCAGATCGAGGCTGGCGAGAGCGGCCGCGCACCCGAGCGGGTTGCCGGTGTACGTGTGGCCGTGGAGGAACGCGCGGCCCGAGCCAGGGGCGCCGAGGAAGGCGCCGAACACGCTCTCCGTCGCGAGGGTGGCAGCGAGCGGCATGTAGCCGCCGGTGAGACCCTTGGCAACGCACATGAGATCCGGGCGCACCGACTCCTGGGCGCAGGCGAAGAGCGTTCCCGTGCGGCCGAAGCCGGTCGCGACCTCGTCCGCGACGAGCAGGATGCCGAGTCCCCGGCACGCGTCGGCCACGGCCGTGAGCCACCCGGCAGGCTGCACGAGCATTCCGGCGGCTCCCTGGACGAGCGGCTCGACCACGAGCGCGGCGAGCGTGGGGGCATGCTCCTCGAGGATCCGGACGGCGAGTCCCGCGCAATCCAGGGCACAGGAGCGGCGGACCAGGCCCAGGGGGCAGCGCAGGCAGTGGGGCGGCGGGATACGGACGACCTCGAACCGGAGCGGGGCGAACATGCCGTGCATGGACTCGATCCCGCCAAGGCTCACGCTGCCGACCGTGTCGCCGTGGTACGCGCTCCCGAGGGCCGCGAACCGGGTGCGCCCTGGCGATCCGGACTGCAGGTGGTACTGGAACGCGATCTTGAGCGCGGCCTCGACCGCGGTCGCGCCCGCGTCCGAGTAGAACACGCGCGCGAGGCCGGGCGGGGCGAGCGGGACCAGACGATCCGCGAGCTCGATCGAGGGGGCGGAGTCTAGCCCCAGCATGGTCGTGTGGGCGATCCTGTCGAGCTGCGCGCGGATGGCGTCGTCGATCTCGCGCACGCGGTGGCCGTGGACGTTGCACCAGAGCGAGGACACGCCGTCCAGGTAGCGGCGGCCCTCGGTGTCCACGAGCCAGCAGCCCTCGCCGCACTCGATGACGACGACCTCGTCGTCCTCCATCCAGTCCTGCATCTGCGTGAACGGATGCCAGAGCCGCGCCCGGTCAGCGGCGACGAGGTCGCGCGTGCGATCGTTCATCACCATCAGAGCTCCAGGGCGAACATGATGGCCCGCCGCACCTCGCTCAGCCGGGAAGGCGAAAGGGTCGCTATGAGGGTTCCGAGCTTGCCCTTGGACACGGTCTGGAGGTGATCGAGGTTCACCGCACAGTCCGTCTTCATCCCGTCCGCCCTCGAGAGCGGCACCTCGCTCGGGATTTCCCGCACGGTGGACGTGATGGGCGCGACCGTGACCTCCCCCATGTAATCGATCACCGAGCTGCGCGAGAGGACGAGGACGGGGCGCCGCTTGTCGGGAGCATGGAACCTGTACCACCTGATCTCGCCGCGCCTCACGGCTCGCCCCACTCGAGATCGTCCTCCCGGAACGGGAACTCGTCGGCCGCGACCGGAATGGTAGCATAGCCGCGCCGGTGCTTCTTCTCGAGCAGGCGCGTCCTGTGATCCCTGAGCGCCCGGCGCAGGGCGTCCCGCGCAAAGGCCGAGCGGGTCGTCCCGAGCCGGGCCACGGCGGCGTCCACGGCCTTCACGAGATCCTCGTCGAGCGTCATCCGCACCGTCTTCATGCATCTCCCCTGATGTGTATGGTCATCGCTATAGTTATCCACATAGGGCCAGCCCGTCAAGGGCGGCTGGCGCGGCCGAAGGCGGCGAGCGCCCGTTCCAGGTGGGCCGGCTCGAGGGCGGCCGAGGCCACGACGCGGAGGCGCTCGGTGCCGGGAGCGACCGTGGGCCAGCGCATGGCACGCACGAGCACTCCGCGATCGATGAGGCTCCGGGAGATCGCCACCGCGCGCTCTGGATCGCCCACGTGCACCGGGATGATCGGCCCGCCGGTGTCCGTGACCTGCCAGCCGCGAGAGGCGAGCCCCTCGCGCAGGAGGGCGGCGTTCCCGGAGCGTCGCGCGCGCAGCGCGTTGCCCTCTGGGC
>CAZGVR010000298.1:3233-5613 GCA_964528945.1 uncultured Myxococcales bacterium | reverse complement strand
TCGATCGTGAAGATCGTGGTCGTGGGCAGGAGGTTGTCCTTGTCGTCGTGCACTCCTGGCACCACCCAGGAGAAGAGGAACGAGAAGTTGATCCCGTTCGCCGGGCCGAACCTGAGCGAGTTGAAGAGCATCGCGTGGTCGTCGCGCATCCCGGACGACATGTGACCGCCCACGCCCCACCCGTACCCGAAGAAGCGGGTCGACAGCTCGGCGAGCGCACCGAACTCGAACACGGACCCCGTGCCCGCGGCAGATGTCGCCACCCCGCCGGCCGACATGAAGAGGACGAGCCGGAACGGGGCCTCGAACTGGTGCGCAAGGACCACCTTGGACAGGAAGCCCTTGGTCCCTGCGCCCTGCCCGTCGGCTCCTATGATGGGCTTGATCTCGAGGACCAGCTGCGTCAGGGGGGATGGGGAGGCCGCGTTCATCCAGTGCTTGGGCTTCCACTTCATGGAGGTGGCCCTGGCGTCGTCACCCACCGAGGCCGTGCCCCTCGGAGGAAGCGGGCCAGCGCACTTGTCGTCGCCCACGGCGGAGACGGTCACTATCGCCTTCTGGTACCATGTTCCCTTCCAGATCTCGAACCCCATGCCCGCGACGACTCCCTGGTCCGCGCCCACGTCGATGAACACCCAGCCGTCGTGCACGGCGATGACCTTGCCCGCCGGAGGAGGAGCCGCGGGGGGCTCGGGCGGCCCGAGCGGCACGGTCTCCTGCCAGGCATCGGATCCGGTCCCGGCGGCAGGCGCGGCCCAGGCCGCGGCATCGCCCAGAGGAGCCGGATGGAGAGGATCCGAGAGGTCGCAGGGGAGGACCGTGAAATCGGCCATGATCACGAGGAGCCTTCCATCGAGGATCTGGACGGTCCTCACGTCCATCCCGGAGAAAAGGTTCGCGACGACCACCGGGGACTCGGGGTCGGACACGTCGATGACCGCGAGGCCCGCCTCTCCCATGGCAGTGTAGACGACGCTCCCGGCCTGGACGACCTGCTTGCCCTTGCCGCCCGGCAGGGCCGGGGCCGGTTCCCCTGACACGGTTGTCGCACCTGCAGCGTCACCCTCGCCCGTGCCCGCCCCCGGCTGGGTCACGGCCGGCCCGCTCGCCGGGATGCCGAAGGCCGCGCCCGGAGGCGCGCCATCCGGCCCTGCGAGCGCGATCCTGGACGCTGCCATGAGGACGGAGAATGCGGCCGCTCCTCGCATGGTGATGCACCTCATGCCGCGGAATGCTAGCAGATACCGTGCCGGAACAGAAACGCTATGACAGGGTTGTCGGTCAGGCCGCTCCGGCGGCCCGCCCGGATCGCCTGTTCGCCGTCGCCGAGCCACCGCGGATGCGCTAGTATCGCTTGCGGTTGGCCGGGATCCGGAGCCGCCCGGGGAGTGCAGGCCATCGTGGCCCGCGGATTGCTTCACCGGTCCGGCAGCAGGAGGTCGCAATGACTACGAGGCAGCTGGGAGCGAATGGCACGAGGACGATGGGGGCCGGACGTTTCGTCGCGGCTTCCCTGATACTCATGTCCGCGTGCGGCTCGGACAGGGGCGCCGCGGACCAGTACATCCCTTCCACGGAGCAGACGGATCCGAGGGTCATCGAGGAGTCCGACCTCTACAAGGTCGAGGGCGACTGGCTCTACGTGCAGAACCCTTCAACGGGCCTGAACGTCATCAGCATCGCGAACCCGTCAGAGCCCGTGCCCGTGAGCCGGCTCGATCTCCCGGGCAAGGCCGGCGAGATCTACGTCCGGGACGGGCGGGTCTTCATCGTGTTCGAGAGCGCATCGTGCTCTCTCCCGCCGGAGATGTCGTCCTGGATGATCACGCAGGCGAGCGAGGTCGTGGCCGTGCTCTCGCCCACCACGGAGCCGAGGATCGCCGGGCGCTACTGCCTGCCCGGAACCATGGTGTCGAGCAGGATCGTGGGCGACGTGCTGTACGCGGTCACGACCTACGCCGACTATTATATGACGCGCACCTGGGTCTTCTCCGTGGACATCTCCGATCCCGAGGCCATCGAGCTGGCCGACTTCAGGGTCCTCGAGGGGCAGTCCTACGAGATCCACGTGACGGATGGCGCCCTCTACATCGCCCAGCAGACTACGGGGGATCCGATCTGGGGGTCGAGCGGCACATGGATCCGCTACGTCGACATCACCGACCCCGAAGGTGTCATGGTGGAGCGCGGGGACATCGTGGTGCCGGGCATGCCGCAGGGGCGGTTCCACATGGATGCCAGCGGAACGACCTTCCGAATCGTGACCTACTCCGGCATGTGGTCCGGGACGAACCTCCACGTGATCGACGTTCACGACCCGGACGACATGGCGCTGCTCGGATCCTACTCGGGCCTGGCGCCGGAGGAGGAGCTGTGGGCC
>CAZGVR010000298.1:0-3223 GCA_964528945.1 uncultured Myxococcales bacterium | reverse complement strand
GTCTACGTCGTGACCTACCTCCGCGAAACCACGTACCCGCGAGACCCCCTGTGGGTCATCTCGCTCGAGGACCCCACCAGGCCGGCCCTCCTGGGCGAGCTGGAGGTCCCGGGCTGGTCGAACTTCATCTTCCCGAGGGGGGACAGGCTCCTCGCGGTCGGGCGCGGCGACAGGGGAGCGCGGGTGGCCGTGTCCCTGTACGACGTCTCGCGCCCGGAGATGCCGGCGGAGCTCGAGCGGCTGGAGTTCGGGGAGGCCGATTCCACGTCCGAGGCCAACTCCGACTTCCGCGGCGTCCGCATCGTCGAGTCCGGGCCGTGGGCCGAGGCCCCGATCGTGGCAGTGCCATACACGAACAACATCGCGGACTCCTGGAACGACGCGACCTGGTCGTGGAACTGCCATCCGGAGAACCACCTGCAGATCATCGACCTGCTGCCCGACGATCTCGTGCTTCGCGGCGAGATCGAGCAGGAGGGAACGGTCCGCAGGGCGTTCGAGCTGGGCTCCAGGATCTACTCGCTGTCCGACAAGAGGCTGTCGGCCCTCGACGTCTCGGACCGCGACGACCCGTACGCATCGGTGACCATCGACGTTGGCGATCCCCTGGCCCAGGACCAGTGCACGTGGAACAGCTTCACCGTGGACGTGCCGGCCGACTTCATCGACGAGCCGGACGCGTTCGGGTACTTCCCGTTCGGCTGCTCGGTGGCGCAGGTCGGCTCCGGCCCGGCCGCCACGGCCTCCCTCTTCATCCTGATCGCCGCCCTCGGTGCCCTCCTCGCCTCGAGGGTGGTCCCCCGCCGCCCGCGCTGACCCGCGCTGCCCCCCGCACCCTGAACGTGATCGTGTTACTGCTCAGGGCAGGGTCCGCGCGGTCCTGAAGCCGATGGTCTCGTACGGGAACCGGCAGAATGCCCGCGTCGCCGAGCGCGAGTTCCAGGCCTGGGCCTCCCATCCGCCGCCGCGGCCAACGTAGTTCGTGCCAGTGGCAGGGCCCCACGGATCGGTCGCATCGCCAGTATAGTCGGCGAAGAAGTCGTGGCACCACTCCCAGACGTTGCCCAGCATGTCGTGGAGACCCAGGCCGTTCGGGATCAGCGTGGCGACCGGGTTGGAGGCCGACCCCGAGTTCCCGCAGAACCACGCGATGGGGTCCATCACCGCGTTGGGCTGCTCGCACATGCCCGCCCCGTCGAGCAGCATCCCGGCGTACGTCGATCCGGACGTGCCGGCGCGCGCCGAGTACTCCCACTCGGCCTCGGTGGGCAGGCGATACCCTGGACAGTCGTAGGGAGTTGCATGGGCCGGGTTTCCGACGCACGTCACGGACGGGCCGCTCCCGGTGCACGCGTAGCACGGGTCCAGCCCGGCGTCAGCGGAGAGCGCGTTGCAGTAGGCTGCGGCCTCGTGCCAGCCCAGGTACTCGACCGGGCAGTCGGGCCCGCAAGCCGAGAAGGTCGATGGATTGTACCCCATCATGTCCTCGAACTGGGCCTGCGTGACCTCGGTGCTCTGGATCTCGAAGTCACGGGTCAGCGTGACCTCGTGCAGCGTCTCCCAGACTATCCTGCCCGGCTCGTCGTCCGGGGACCCCATCATGAAGACCGTGGCGCTCACAGGGATCCACATGGGATGGCACCTGCCGTCCGGTCCGCACTCCTCGTACGACGGGCACGCGCCGCACCCGGCGTCCGGGCCGTCCGCGTCCGCTGCATCGCCGGCGTCCTCGCCGGCGTCCCCGACCCCATCCGCGGCGTCTGACACGTCCGGGTCGGCTGCGTCGTCCGCAACGTCCACGCCATCCGCGTCGTCGAAATCGGACCCGTCGTTCGAGTCTAACCCGTCGTCAGAGTCCAACCCGTCGTCTGCAACGTCCGGTTCGTCCACGGCATCTGGATCGCCTGCCGAGTCGAGATCAGCATCGGGATCGGGCGCATCCCCGGCATCGGCACCCGAATCGTCGTCGATCGGATCATCGTCGGGCGTATCGGATGCATCCGCCGCGGAATCACCGCCATCGTCGATCGCGACGTCCTCGTGGGACGTGTCGCCCGGAGCATCGGCGTCGCCGTCCACGGCAGCGTCCATGTCGAAGTGGACGCACGCGCTGCACCCGTGCACGAGGAGGGCCGCGCATGCCGCCGCAATGACCGCCAGGGACCTTTCGATGCTCCGCATGTGGAGAAGGATAGCCCGGGAACCGGCCGAAGTCACGCCGCGCGCGGATCATCCGGCCGCCACAAGGAGCGTCCGATCCAGCGCCCCGGAGTGGGATCCCGGCACTTCGGGCTCGCTTGCGAGCGGGCCGCACGGTGGATACTATTGCCGGGTGGAACAGGACAGCCAAGGGTCCGATCCCTGGACCCGTGGGCAGCGGCTCGCCGGATACCTCGCGATGTCCGGCGTCTTCGCCCTCTTCGGCATGGTCCTGCGCGTGTGGTTCCTTGCTCGCGGCGGCATCAACCAGGCCATCCCGCTGCAGCCCGTGTTCGCATGGAGCGTCCTGCTGGGCGTGTTCCGGGACGGCCTCCTAGCCGGCATGGCCACGTCCCCGATGCTCCTCGGCCTCGTCCCTCGCAGAGTGGGGAAGTGGTGGACTGGCGCGTCGATCGCCTGCATCGGCCTGCTGACCGCGCTGCTCTACCTGCACCTCATGGACGTCGAGTTCATGCGCTTCTACCAGGTGCACGCCAGCGCCTACTTCCTGTCGTACCTGCGGGAGATCGGGGCGCTCGCCGACAGCCTGGGATCGCTCCTCGACGCATGGGAGTGGGGTGTCGGCTTCGTACTGGTCCCAGCGTCGTTCGTGGGCGCGCAGCTATGGGTGCTGCGGCTCCGGCCCGAGCTGACGCCGGATCCCGGCCGCGCGTCCACGTGGGTCGCCGGCGTCCTGGCAGCGCTGACCGTCGTCGTGGGGACGTGCAACTACAAGATGACGCGGTGGTTCACGAGGGAGCTTCTCGCCTACCACATCAGCGACAACGCGGCGTTCTACGCCTTGGACACCCTGCTGGATCCCAAGTACGCGGCGCCGCCCGTCCCCGATCGGGCGTCGTTCACCGCCGCCAGGGATCTCTACCGCGCCAGGATGGGGAACCAGCCGGCCGACTCGGGCAGCGCGCAGCCCTGGTACTACCTCGACGACGAGTTGGCGCTGGTGCCCGGCACCGGTCATCACGCCTGCCGGACCGGCCTCTCCGGGAGGCTCGGGCTCTCCTGC
>CAZGVR010000297.1:2850-5630 GCA_964528945.1 uncultured Myxococcales bacterium | reverse complement strand
GGCGCACACGTGCAACCTCGCCTTCAATCCTCCCCGCTCCCCTCGCGCTCCGGGCCCGGGTGGCCGGAGATCCGGCCGCGCCTCTTCAGCAGCGCGTACGCGATGCCTGCAACCGCGAGCCAGGCCGCGAGCGCGGCCCACGCCCATGGCACGGCCACGCCGAGGAACGCGATCGCGGCAACGCCTCCCCAGATGATCGCTGCGTCCCTGGGACCGCGCGACCCCGACGTGCCGGGGATCGCGGTCGACGCGACGACCCTTCCGGTGACCGTCTCCAGGAGTACCGTCACCCCGTGGCCGGCGATCTCGAACGAGGCGGCCTGGACCGGGACGTGGACCATCGAGACCTCCGTGCCGTCGCCTCCCACGGGAGCCGGCACCGTCGCCGGCACGAAGGTCCCCTCGTCCTCTATCGAGGGGTCGAACGGCACGATCTCGCCCGCGATGCCCTGCATCCCGTCCATGGCGCCCACGGGCGTTGCGGCCGCAGGCGCCCAGTCCGCGGTCTTCCCCCTCACGACCCGGAAGAACGGGTAGAAGACCGGCCTGGGCCCGACGTCGATCGCGACCGACGCGCCGCCGGGCACGCGCGAGTCGAAGAGCCAGCGCCTGACGAGCGAGGGAACCTCGGCCGCCGCCACGACCGTCCTGAGCGCGTAGTGCTTGACCGTGCCCCTGCTCTCCACCCACAGGGAAGCGTCGCAGTGCCCGCACCGCACGTACCCGCCCGCGGCCGGGACCGGGACGTCTCCCCCGCAGCTCGCGCAGCTCGTGACCGGTGCCGCGCTCACGTCCCTTGCTTGGAGATCACTTCGAGGATCGCGTTCACCACGGCCGGATCGAACTGGTGACCGCTCTCCTCCCGGAGGATCCTGGTCGCGTCCTCGACGGATCTCCGGCTCCTGTAGGGCCTGTCCGACGTCAGGGCGTCGAACGTGTCCGCGGCCGCGACGATGCGCGACGCGAGCGGGATGTCGTCGCCGCGGAGCCCGTCCGGGTAGCCCTTGCCGTCCCAGCGCTCGTGGTGGTGCTTGACCATCCCGGTCACGCGCCCCAGGAACTTGAGCGGCGCGAGGATGGCGTCCCCGAAGATGGGGTGGCTCCGGATGGAGGCCATCTCGTCGTCGGTGAGCCTGCCCGGCTTGAGCAGCACCTCGTCCCTCACGCCGATCTTGCCGATGTCGTGCAAGAGGGCCGCGGAGTAGATCTCCTTGCGCTCCTCCTCGTCGACGCCGATCCGCTCGGCGATCATGACCGACAGGTCCGCGACGCGCTGCGAGTGGCCCCGCGTGTACGAGTCCCGCGCCTCGAGCGCGCCGGCCAGGCTGCGCAGGGTCTCGTAGTACGTGGTCTGGGTGTCCTCGAAGAGGCGCGCGTTCTCGATCGCGATCGCGGCCTGGGAGGCCAGCGTCTCCAGGAGCTGGCGGTCCTCGGCCCCGTAGCCCTTCACGCTCGCGAGCTCGAACATCCCGATCGTCTTGTCGCCCACCCTGAGCGGCAGGTCGATCGTGGCCATCTGCTCGCCCTCGACCACCTCCCCGACCCTCACCTTGACCCGCATCTCCGCGGTCTCCTGGTCGAGCAGCTTGATCGTGGTCGCCGGCGGCGACGATGTCCTGGGCCATCTGGACGGTGCGCTCGAGCGTGGTGTCGAGGTCCAGGCTGGACACCACGGCCTGCCCGGCCGTGTGCAGCGTCGTGAGCTGCCTCACCTGCTTCTCGAGGGCGTCCCTGGCCGTCGCGATCTGCACCGTGTAGGTCTCGAGCTCCTTGTTGAGCCGCTCCATCTCGAGGAGGTTGGACTTGAGGGTCACGTTCGCGTCCTGCATGCCGCGGAACAGCCGGGCGTTGCGGACCGCGATCGCTGCGACCGAGGCGAACGCCTCGAAGACCTCGAGGTGCTCCTTCACGAACGCGGACGGCGTGGGACTCTCCGCGTCCAGCACGCCGATGACCTCCCCCTCGATCAGCATGGGCGCCGCCATCTCGCAGCGGCCGCCCCTCACGCCGGAGATGTACCTGGGATCGCGCGTGACGTCCGCGACGATCTCGGCCCGCCCGGTCTCGAACACGGTCCCGGAGATCCCGCGGCCCCTGGGGATCCTCTTCCCGATCGCGTCCTCGTACCCGCGGGCCGCGCGGACCACGAGATCCTCGCCCGCCCCGGCCGGCATCACGATGGCGCACCGCTCGATGACGAGCGCCTCGCCCACCAGGTCCAGGATCGTCTCGAGCAGCCGGTTCAAGTCCAGCTCGGTGGTGAGGGCCCTCCCGGCGCGGTTCAGGAGCGAGAGCCTCATGGCCCGCTCCCTGAGCGACTCGGCGAAGCGCGCGTTCCTGAGCGCGGTCGCGGCCTGGTGCGCGAACGCCGTGAACACGTCGAGATCGTGCTCGTCGAACGCGGCGATCCGCTCGCTCTCCGCGTCCAGCACGCCGATTATCTCGCCGTCGAGCCTGAGCGGCGCCGCCATCTCCGCGCGCCCGCCCCTGATGCCCTTCACGTACCTCGGATCCCGGGTCACGTCGTCCACGACCTCGGGCCTGCCCGACTCGAACACCGTGTTGCAGATGCCCTGCCCCTTGGGGATGAGCTTGCCGACGACGTCCCCGTAGTTGATCGCGGCTCTCACCAGCAGCCCCTGGTCGTCCGGCGCGGGCAGGAGCACGGCGCACCTTCCCAGCTCGAGCGCGTCCGCGGCCAGGTCGAGGATGGTCCTCAGGACGCCGTCCACGTCCAGGCTCGCGGAGACCGCGCGCGCCGCCGTGTTCAGGAGGTTGAT
>CAZGVR010000297.1:0-2840 GCA_964528945.1 uncultured Myxococcales bacterium | reverse complement strand
TTCAGGAGGTTCATCCTGCGCGCCCTGTCCTGGAGCTGCGCGAGGAACCTCGCGTTCCTGAGGGCCGTGGCCGCGTGGTTCGCGAAGGCCTGGAAGAGCTGCATGTCCTCGGTCGCGAACGCCCTCGCCACGGGGCTCTCCGCGTCCAGCACGCCGATCACCTTGCCGTCGCTCCGGAGCGGGACCGCCATCTCGCTCCGGCCGCCCTCGATCCCGGGCACGTACCTGGGATCGCGGGTCACGTCGTCCACGATCTCGGCCTGGCCCGACTCGAACACCGTCCCGGTCACGCCCTCGCCGGCCGGGATGACCTTGCCGGTCGCCTCCTCGTACCCGATGGCGGCCCTCACCACGAGGTGCCGGCCCTTGGTGCCGGATGGCAGCACGAGCGCCACGCGCTTCAATTCGAGCGCGTCGCACGCGAGCTGCAGGATGCGCTCGAGCAGCTCACCCTCCTCGGTCACGGTCATGACCGCGCTCGCGGCCCTGTTGAGCAGCGCGAGCCTGCGGTTCCTGCGATCGAGCATGGCGCGCTCGCGCGCGTTCCTGATCGCGGTAGCGGCCTGTGCCGCGAACAGGGTGAAGACCTCGAGGTCGGTCGGGTCGAACGCGTCCGGCTCCGGGGTCTCGGCGTCGAGCACGCCGATCACGTCCGTGTCGAGCCTGAGCGGGGCGGCCATCTCCGTGCGGCCGCCCTCGAGCCCGGGCACGTATCGCGGGTCCTTCGTGACGTCGCCCACGACCTCTGGCCTTCCCGTGAGGAAGACCGTGCCACAGATGCCTTGGCCGGCCGGGATGATCTTGCCCGTGACCGCGCCGTACCCGATCGCGGCCCTCACCACGAGGTTCCGGCCGCCCTCCTCGGGCGTGAGCACGGCCGCCCGCTTCAGGTCCAGCGCCTGCACGGCGAGCGTGAGGATGCGCTCGAGCACGGCCTGCCCGTCGTCGCCGCCGGCCGCGATCTTGTTCATCTCGAGCGCCGCCCCCCCCAGGAGCTTCAGCTTGACGAGAATGTCGGCCACGCGGCGCCTCCTCGCACGTTGCCTCCCCGGGGCGGCACAATCATCCGCCGCCCGTCCGTGGTTTGCAAGGGGGTCGGCCGGCCGGCCGTCATGCGATCAAGGATCGCCGCTCGTGCCGGCACCCATGTCACCCAAGAGCCAGGTCGGAATGTCTCGCCCGCCGTGCAGCACGCGCCAGACGTCGATGTGGTCGCTGCGCTCGATGTAGAAGACGAGATGCGGGTAGCGCGCGAGCGGCCAGACACGCAGACCGGGTATGTCCAGCTCATGCGCGCAGCGAAGCGAGCCGGCCGCAGGATGGCGCCCGATGTGGACATATGCCTGCTCCACGGCTTCGATGAAGCCCAGCGCAGCCTGCTTGGAGCCCTCGCTCAGGTAGTGCCCGATGGCCTCGTCGACATCCCGGTTGGCGAGATCACGTGGAATGATGGGCTTGGTCTTCACGCCCGGACGCGCCGCTGGAGGCGCTTGCGCAGTGCACCGAAATAGTCGGCATCGGCCGGTGCGGCCGGAGCGGAGGCTGCTCCCTGAAGCAGCAGGCCGCGCAGGCGCAGCCGGTCCGCATCCCTGCGGATCAGCTCGCGTACGTATTCGCTGATTGTGCCGTAGCCTCGCCGGGTGACCTGCTCGTCCACGAATGCCTTGAGCGAATCGGGCAGTGAGATGTTCATCGTGCTCATGGCTCGACAATACATGGTTTGGCATAAATTGGCAAGGCAGGCGACACTCCGAAGCTCCTCACGAGGTGCCCGAACGGGTCGCTGCCGTCGATGAAGAAGATGGCTCTATGTCACGGCCCCGCGATCTCCGTGAGCTCCACGCGCACGCCCTCCGTGTCGATCTCCAGCACCAGGCCCACCCCCGGGCAGAAGTACTTGTACTCGTCCGAGTCCTCCTCGAGCGGCGACCACTCGTGGAGCTCGACGCACCCGTCGAAGTCGCCGGCAGGGACCGACACGGACTCGTCCACGCCCATCACCTCCGCCATGTCCTCGGCCTCGCACGCGTAGTACTCCTGGCGGTACATGAGGCCCGGCAGGGGATTGGCGAGCATCTGGTACCCGGGCATCGCGCCGTCCACGCCCGCCTCCCACGACCCCTCGGTGGACACGACCTCCCCCCCCTCCATCTCGCTGCTGTCCTCGCCGAAGTACCACACGTTCCCGCCCGAGTCCTGGGCGAACCAGTCGAACGTGTCCTCGACGACCTCGCCTCCCACGGACACCGTGTCGTGGACGACCAGGCACGTCACGCCCTCGACGACCCTGGTGTCCGAGGTCACCACGTACTCGATGCGCTCGCCACCGCCCTCGTACACGAGCGTGGTCCCCGGGACCAGCGGGAACAGCGGGTTGTCGATGGCGTCCGTGAAGTCCGCCGGGGCTATCACCGGGGCGTAGTTCTCGTCCACGGTGCAGCTCCCGCCCTCCTCCTCCTCGCACCCGGCGACGGTTCCGAGGACGAGGGCCAAGATCACGACCGCATGCACTGACTTCATCGGTTTCACCTCTGCTTCTTCCAACGACTCTACGGACACCCGACGTCCGTGGCAACGCAGCTCGGCCCGTACCAGGGCAGGTCGCAGCACGTCTCGTCCCAGGGGCAGAAGTCGCACGCGGCGCACGTGTGGCAGCCCTGCGCGGGCTCGTAGTCCCAGCAATCGCCCGAGAAGCACACCTGGTCCGATCCGCACCCGTTCTCGCAGCCGCCGCAGTTCAGGAGGTCCGTGCCCGTGTCCACGCACGCGCCGTTGCACACCGTGAGCGTGCACGCGGACGGATCGCCGCAGACCCCGCCCGTGCACACGGATCCGCAAGG
>CAZGVR010000296.1:4542-5643 GCA_964528945.1 uncultured Myxococcales bacterium | reverse complement strand
GTGCGATCGATGAAATGGTCGACGATCAGGATGTCACCTGGCCTGATGTCCTCCTGCAGGCTTCCCACCGCGCTCACGCTGATCACCCACTCCGCGCCGAGGCTCTTCAGCGCCCAGATGTTGGCCCTGTACGGCACGTTCGTGGGCGTGAACCTGTGTCCGCGCCCGTGCCTGGGCAGGAAGAGCATTGTGGCGTCTCCGAGCCTTCCGCGCACGATCCCGTCCGAAGGCTTGCCGAACGGCGTATCGACCTCGATCTCCTCGACTCCCTCCAGTCCTTCGATCTCGTACAGGCCGCTGCCACCGATGACGCCGACCACCCTGTCCGCCATGTGTGCTCCCTTGTTGAATTTCGGTCGAGATTACACTATGTTACGCGGCGGGACAAGGAGCGTGGATGCCTAGCCTGACCTGGACGACGCCCGCAAAGGAGCGGAAACGCTACGTCCTCTACAAGAACGCCACCACCCTAGGCACCGACACGGACAGCGACATCGTCCTGCCGCGCGTGGCCGGATGCCTGCCGCACCACGCGAGGATCGTGTTCGACGGCAAGGAGTTCCAGGTCATGGTCGTGGACAGGGGCGGGCAGCTCATCCAGAAGGGCAAGCGCACGTCCAAGTGCATCCTGAGGCACGGCGACACCGTGTGCCTGGGCGAGCTCGATCTGCGCTTCGACATGCTGGACGTCGAGGTCCAGGCCGAGGCAGCGGCTGCCGCTGGGGCCGAGGGCTGCGCGGGCGAGAGCAAGGTCGACGAGCTCCGGGGGCTCAAGAGGCTATTCGATTTCTCCCGTGTCCTCATGGGAAAGACCGATCTCAAGGAGCTTCTCGACAGCCTCCTGGACATGGCAATCGAGGTCACCGGGGCCGACAAGGGGTTCCTCCTGATGATGGAGGGGGAGAAGCCGGTGGTCACGGCCGCCAGGAACGTGAACCGCAAGCAGATCGAGGATCCCTCGCTGCACCTCTCGGACTCGGTCATCCAGCGCGTCGTGGAGACCAGGCGATCGCTGATCGTCTCGGACGCGCTCAAGGACACCCACTTCAGGAACGCCGAGAGCGTGCTCAACCTCAAGCTCTGCTCCCTCATGGCCGTGCC
>CAZGVR010000296.1:0-4532 GCA_964528945.1 uncultured Myxococcales bacterium | reverse complement strand
GCCGCTGCTCGACGAGGGCAAGCTGCTCGGCAGCCTGTACGTGGTGAACGACCGGATATTCGCCCTCTACGATGAGCGGCACCTCGAGATCTTCACGATAGTCGCGTCCCAGGCCTCGCTGATCGTCTCGAAGGCTCTGCTGCTCGACAGGTTCAAGTCGGCCTACCAGGAGGTGGTCGGAGACGTCACCGCGCACAGCTACGGCACGCTCGTGGGGTCCTGTGCGCTGATGCAGGAAATATATCACAAGATCGGCCGGGTCGCTACGGTCGACGTCCCGGTCCTCGTGACCGGGGAGACCGGGACCGGGAAGGAGCTCGTCGCGAGGGAGATCCACCTGAGGAGCGTCAGGAAGGACGGTCCCTTCGTCGCGATCAACTGCGGCGCCATCCCCGAGTCGCTCATGGAGAGCGAGATGTTCGGTCATGTCCGCGGCGCCTTCACCGGCGCCGTGGGCGCGAAGCCCGGCAAGTTCCACATGGCCCACAAGGGAACCATCTTCCTGGACGAGATCGGGGAGCTGCCCGTGAGCCTCCAGGTCAAGCTGCTGCGCGTGCTCCAGGACAAGCAGGTCCTCCGGGTCGGATCCACGAAGGCGGACCTCGTGGACTGCAGGGTGCTCGCCGCGACGAACCGAGATCTCGAGGTGGAGCTCAAGGCCGGGCGCTTCCGCGAGGATCTCTTCTACAGGCTCAACGTCGTCACAATCCACCTGCCGCCGCTGCGCGACCGCGGGGAGGACGTCGTGACCATTGCCAAGTACCTGTTCCACAGGCTCAGGATCGAGCTCAAGGCGACCACGACCGGGTTCAGCCCCGAGGCGCTCAAGGCCATAGCCACGTACACGTGGCCCGGGAACGTCAGGCAGCTCGAGAACAAGATCAAGAAGGCGCTGGTCATGTGCGACGGCACGAGGATCGGGGCCGATGATCTCGAGCTGGGGGTCGACGACGTGTCCCCCGTGCAGCCGCTCGCCGTGGCCAGGGAGGAATGGCAGAAGGCGTACATCCTGGACGCCCTGCGCAGGAACGCCGGGAACCGCACGAAGACCGCGGAGGACCTGGGAGTGGACCCGCGGACGATCTTCCGCTACCTTGAGAAGGAGCCCGGGGAGGCCTGAACGGGCACACGCTCCGGGCACCAGGGGGCCGGAGCATGACAGGAATGTCTCGGACCATCTTGACCTCGCAAAGATCGACTGGAGCAACACCATGAGAATCGTGGGGAATCCGGTGCATCCCTCCGGGGCACGGGGATTGCAGGTGGATCTGACCGCGAGGGCCAGGATCCTCGCGGCGGTGACAACGATGACGATTGCGACGAGCTGCTTCCAGCTGGAACCCATCGAGGTCGAGACCCCGATCGTGAACGTGCCGCCCATCGTGGATCTCTCCAAGGTCGAGCCGGCCATGGATTCCGTGGTCAAGCTGCAGCCATCGGGGATCGTGAGCTTCAAGGTACCCTTCATATTGGACGCCAACGGATTCGAGGAGGAGGAGATCTACGGGCGCTGGTGGGTCGATTACAGGGATCATCCACAGACCTTGAGCGCAACGGACATATACGAAATCCATCGGATGGAGGAGGAGATCCCTACGGAGGATGCCTCAACGGACGACTCGGGGACAGCGGAAGGGAAGACCTGCCAAGGGTGCGTCTGGGAGGCGAGCTTCAGCGTGGATCCGAGCGCCTTCAGCGAGGGAGCCTGCCACCAGATCCTCGCAGTGTTCAGCGACTCGCCGTGGAACACGTGTCCGGGCATGCAGTGCACCGAGACGCCGACCATCCTGGCGCGGGCCGTGTGGTGGATCTGGGTTGACGACGGCAGCGGAGAGCCGGGGATCTCGGCATGCGGGCAGGTGGAGAACATCGATGCAGGTCCCTGAACCCGGGGTTGGGAACGCTCTCGCGGCCACGGGCCGGGCGAGGCTCGCCCTGGCGCTGGCCCTGGCCATCACCGTGGCTTCGAGCGGGTGCATGAGCATGGCCGGGGCCGACACCCAGATCCTGCCCCCCAACTACTGCACGACCGACGCCGACTGTCCGGGAGCCACGGTGTGCGACGCGTCGAGGAGCATCTGCGTCACCGATACGCCGCAGGACGTCGAGCTCCTCCTGTCCATCAGGCCTTTCGATTCCACGAACGGGACCGGGTATCTCCAGGAGCAGCGCTTCAGCCTCAGCGGCAACGTGGATGACCTGGAGACCGATCTGGTGCTCACCGGGTACTCGAGGCTCCGCGGCACGATATCAGGCCCGGAAGGCGGCAGCATCGAGGGCAACGTGGAGTTCACGCCCCAGGTCTCGGACCTTCCCGGGGAGATGCCCGCTGCCAGATCGGCCTCCGTGTCCGGGACCCCGTTCTACGACCTCTACGGATCCTTCACTTTCGACGTCAAGCTGCTTCCGGGAGCCTACGACGTGAGGTTCGTACCAGGGCGCACCGGCGGGGCCGACCTGCCGCCTCTGGCCATGGGCCCGATCGACCTGCCTGTCCCGGCCATAGATCCGGAGCCTGCTCCAACCGTGGTCGACGTCGCCTACCCGGCCGGGCTCTCCACGCTCTCGGGGACTGTCCGCCTTGCGAGCGGAGACCCGGTTCCCTACGTAGTCAACGTGTGGGCCGTGGACTCGGCCACTGGCAAGCGCGTGTCCACGGTAGCACGAACGCCGGCCGGACCTGCAGGGATCGGCTCGTTCTCGCTCGTATTGTCCCCGGGCACCGCGAGCTTCGGCATGTGGCTCTCGCCCGGGCCAGAGGCTGCGTCCGCAGGCTTCCCTGCCGCGTCGTTCGGACCCTGGAGCCTGGCCGCGCTCGATCCCGACGACGACGGGCTGGTGGACCTCGACGCGGACCCGTCCAGCGCCATAACCATGCCGCCCATGGGCAGCCCCGTCATCTACATGGCGAGCGTGGAGGGCGTGGGCTCGTCCGGCGTGACCGTGCCCATCGAGGGCGCCACCGTGAGGTTCTACTCGGTGAAGGAAGGTGCCACCTACGAGACCTACGGCGTGACCAGCGCCTCGGGCGAGATATGCAGGGAGAGCTCGGAAGGGAACCTCGTCTGGGGCGTGACCTTGAGGGAGAACGACTACTCGGTGACGATCACGCCGCCCCTGGGCGGCGACTTCGAGAGCCTGGTCGTCCCCATGGTCCGCGTCACCTACTCGGGCGACGGCACGCAGATGGGGCAGGTCTTCGCGCTCGGCCTCAAGCCGCCGCTCATGGGACGGTTCTCCGTCGCGGGCACCGGCGTGCCGCTCGAGGGCCTGACGGTGGAGGCCTACCCGGTCCGTTCGGTCGAGGGCGGCGACGGCGGGTATCCAATGGCCCGCTTCGCCGCCGGCGAGACCGGGTACGACGGGATGCTCAGGCTGGCCCTGGATCGCGGGGTCTACGACGTGCTGCTCAAGTCCACGGCCGGTGACGGCGTGGCCTGGACCTGGCTGGAGGACGTGTCCCCGGGGAACGAGGAGTCACCGCTGCTGGTCGAGACGCCGCCGCCCATCGTGGTCACCGGAGCAGTGTGGGACCCGTCGGACGCCCCGGTGGCCGGGGCCCTCGTGAGCGTGTACGAGCTCGTGTACTCGCCCATACCGGAGGAGCCTCCGGCGACCAGGCTGGTATGGGAGACGTCCACCGGCGATTCCGGCGGCTACACGCTGCTGCTCGAGCCCTAGATCAGGGCAGGTACTCGGGGTCGTTGGCGGCGCCCATCTCGAAGATGTCGAGGATGTAGCCGTAGAACTCCTCGGTCGTGGTCGGGTAGCCGTACCATCCCGAGAAGGTATCCCAGATGAGCATGTTGTCCGGGTTCACGATGAGGAACGTGGGCCAGCCGCGGGGTGGCTCGCCGGGGCGGGTGTCGGAGAACGGTGCGGTGTGGAACATCCAGTTGTAGTCCCACATGACGTCGCCCTCGATCCCGTGGCTCGTCTTCCAGTTGTTGGCGTCGGCGAGCGTGGGCCGGCCACTGCTCACGTTCTCCTCGACCATGGACATGAAGGCGACGCGCCATCCGTGCTCCTGCATCCATGTCACGAACTGGTTCTCCTCATCCGCCGCCGCGTTGCACGGGGGGCACCACATGGCAGTGAAGTCGTAGATCAGGACGTCGTACTCGTTCGAGCAGTAGAAGGGGGCCACGCACGAGAACACGTCGTCCTGGTTGCGCATGCAGATGTTGTCCAGGAAATCGCCGGCGCCATCCCATGTGCCCACGCCCGTGGTGTAGTTCCACGCGATCGAGCCCTTGTATCCGAACGGGCCGCCAGGGTACATGCCGGCGCAGTCGCTTCCCTCGTCGACCGGCACGTGCGGCGCGGTCTCGACGTCGGGAGCCCCGGCCGCGTCCGTGTCGGCCAGGAACGGATCCGTCTCGTCGTCGAGGGAGAAGTCCGTGCCCGCCCCACACGGCGTGGCGCGATCGACGGTGCCATCGTGGTCGCGATCCTCGCGCCGATTTTCGCGAGGCTCTTTTATTTCGCCATATCGAGACAGCGCGAGTACCTCGCGGACGCCTCGGCTGCGC
>CAZGVR010000295.1:2942-5644 GCA_964528945.1 uncultured Myxococcales bacterium | reverse complement strand
GAACCAAATGCAGTTGACGCGTTTGGAACACAAACTTGCTTGCCTGTACAGCCGCCCTGTCGTCGAGCCCGAACGAATCGAAATCCATCTGGACGTGCATGGGATCAAACTCTTTCGACCTGGAGGACACCATTAACTTTTTCGAGCGTGCGGATCAAGGCCTCGAGCTCGGAGAGATTCCCTACCTTGAAGGAGACCAGGCACGCGCTCCGCCCATCCCGCATGGGTTCGACCTTGAGCGAGTCGATGTTGAGCTTTCCTTCCGTGAACGGGTGGGAGAGCTTGGACAGGATGCCGGGCCGGTCCTCGCAGACCACGGACAGCCTGACGGGGTGCTGAACCCCCTCCTTTACCGTCCAGTGCGCCTCTATGCGGCGCTCGGGATCCATCTCCATGGCGCGCGGGCAGGATCTCCTGTGGATCGTGACGCCCCGGCCGCGCGTGATGAACCCGACGATGGCGTCGCCAGGCACGGGGTTGCAGCACTTCGAGAGCCTGATCAGGATGTCGTCCATCTCGCCGACGGACACGCTCCCCCCGCCGCCCGAGGACGGGCGCTCGACCGTCTCGCGCGTGAACGGGACCGCGTCGGGCGCGGATCCGGCCTCCTTCTGGGGAGGCGGATGGACGAAGTCCACGATGTCCCTGGCCGAGAGCTTCCCGACGCCGACCCTGCTCCACATCTCCTCGCGCGAGTTCAGCCCGAAGTGCTCGAACAGATCCTGGAACGCCCCCTTCTTCTCGTACTTGGCCAGTGAGTGTCCGCGCTCCCTGAAGCGCTTCTCGAGCACCTCGCGGCCCACCTCCATGGACCGCTTCCTCTCCTCGGCGCGGATGTAGGACCTGATCTTGGCCTTTGCCCTGGGCGTCCTCGCGAACTCGAGCCAGTGGGAGGAAGGGTGCTGGCCCGGACGGGTGAGGATCTCCACCTTGTCCCCGCTCCTCAGCCTGTACTCCAGGGGGACGATCACGCCGTTCACCTTCGCGCCCACGCAGCGGTGGCCCACGTTCGTGTGGATCGCGGCGGCCACGTCGACGGGCGTGGATCCCCTGGGGAAGGAGAGCACGGCCCCGGCCGGCGTGAAGACGTAGACGTCCTCCCCGTAGAGCTCCCCCACGGCGGATTCCATGAACTCGGAGGGGTCCTCCACCTCCCTGCCGTACTCGAGGATGGACCTCAGCCACGAGAACACCTGGACGTCCTCGGGCCGGGGCGGCCTGCCTCCCTCCTTGTACCGCCAGTGGGCCGCGACTCCCTCCTCGGCGATCCTGTGCATGTCCCTCGTGCGGATCTGGATCTCCATCCGCTCGCCGCCCGGGCCCATCACGGCCGTGTGCAGGGACCTGTACCCGTTCGATTTCGGCAGCGACAGGTAGTCCCTGAACCGCCCCGGCACGGGCAGCCACCGCCCGTGCACCAGGCCGAGGACCTCCCAGCAGCGGGGCTCGGTATCCACCAGCACCCTGAACGCGGTGACGTCGTGGATGCCCTCGAATGGCACGCGCTGCCGCAGCATCTTCTCGTGTATCGAGTACACGTGCTTGGCCCTGCCGTAGACGGTCGCGTCCATGCCCCGGTCGGCCAGCATCTGGCCGAGGACGCTGGTGACCTCGGCGATGTGCCGCTCGCGCGCCCTTCGGGTCTTGGCGAGCGACCCGACTATAGAGTGGTACTCGTCCGGGTTCAGGTACCTGAAGGCGAGGTCCTCCAGCTCGCCCTTGAGCGGCTGGATCCCGAGCCGGTTCGCGAGCGGGGCGTATATCTCCATGGTCTCGCGGGCGATCCTGTCCTGCCTCTCCGGCGAGAGGGCGCCCAGCGTCCTCATGTTGTGCAGCCGGTCGGCCAGCTTGAGCAGCAGCACGCGCACGTCCTTGGCGGTCGCGACCATCATCTTGCGGATGTTCTCCGCGAGATCCAGCTGCCTCGACTCCTCCTCGATGGACGAGAGCTTGGTCACGCCGTCCACGAGCAGGGCCACCTCCTCGCCGAACCGATCCTTGAGCTCCTCCACGGTCGTGGCCGTGTCCTCCACGCTGTCGTGGAGGAGGGCCGCGGCCAGGGTGGCCACGTCCTGTCCCAGGCCGGCGAGGATCCACGCGACCTCCAGCGGGTGCGCTACGTACGGCTCGCCCGATGCCCTGACCTGTCCGGCGTGACGATCCCGGGCGAGCCTCCAGGCCTCGTACAGGGGGGCGAGATCCGCTCCCGGGGCGTACTTTCCGACCTCGGCGGCCAGTCCTTCCGCGTCGGCGTCGCAATCGGCGAGCGTCGCGAGCCGGGTCCTGTGCTGGCCGAACTCGGGCATGGTGCGGGAAGTGTATGTCCCGCGCTCGCGCTTGCCAAGCGTTGAGGCTTGATGCAACCTCGAACCATGGAGCTCGGGCCCAGGCTTCGCGAGGTCACGCGGAAACCACACGTGCGGCGCTTGGCCGCCATCGCGTTCGTTGCAGGGCTCGCCCTGATCGTGGTCCGTCTCCTCTCGCTCTCCCCGGTCGAGTCGTCGGTCGTGCTCCTGCTCGACGGGGACTGGCCGTCCGTCGAGAGCGCGACGCTCACGTACGGCCCCGAGGGCGGAGGCGAGACCCTGCGCGAGGTGAAGCTCCTCGCCCCCGGCCGGAGCGGCGAGATCAGGGACTCCTTGAGCCTGTCACCGGGCGTCTACTCCCTCGAGATCGAGATCGAGACGGCCTCGGGCGCGTGG
>CAZGVR010000295.1:0-2932 GCA_964528945.1 uncultured Myxococcales bacterium | reverse complement strand
GTTCGATCGGGAGATCGACCACAGGAGCGGCGCGGTGAACCGCCTGGCCCTGAGGCGCTGATCCATGCCCTTCTGGATCAAGGAGTGGTTCAGGGATCTCCTCGGGTGGGTGAGGAAGGAGATCTACGCGTTCTTCGCGATCTTCCTCGACCGGGTCGACGTGGACGACACGTGGGTGAAGACCGTCAGGCACGCGGAGTCCGGCGGCCGACTGGTGCACGTGCTCGGGTACGTGCACCTGCTCGACTCCCTGTGCATCCACCGCCTCTCGATCCGGCACGGTCTCAGGGACATCGGGTACGTGTACGGGCTCGAGGGCTGGTTCCTCCGGCCCATGCGCTGGATCTACAGGTTCATGACGCGGCACGGGTGGGAGGTAGAGGACAGGGCCCACCTCGAGTCCGTCCTCGACGAGGGGCGCTCGGCCATCCTCTGCCTGAGGACCAGCCCGCGAACGCTGCACGCCCGCGGGCTCGAGATCGGCGCGGAGGTGATCGGCTGGCTGAGGAGGTACTCGGAGAGGACGGGGCAGGAGATAGTCCTGGTTCCGCACTGCTTCGTGTGGGGGCTCCGGCCCACGCAGGCCGAGACCGGGGTGCTGGACGTGCTCTTCGGATCGCGGGAATCCCCGGGCCTGCTCAGGGCCGTGCTGCAGTTCCTGAGGACGCGGAGCTCGGTGACCATCGTGGCCTGCCCCCCGGTCTTCCTCGGCGATCGCGCCGGGGAGGACGCCGAGATCCGGAAGGAGCTCGTCGACTCGCTGCAGAACGCCATGAGGGCGGTGACGGGCCCGCTCGAGCGCAACCCCTACAGGACCGCGGATCTCGTGCTGTCCGATCCGGGACTGGTGCGGGAGATCGAGCGGATCTCCGGTTCGAGCGGCAGGCAGGTCTCGAGGGTCCGCCGTCAGGCCGAGAGGGAGCTCGGCAGGCTCATGGCGAGGTACAACCCGACGGCCGTGGGCCTGCTCGACCTGATCTTCAGCCGCGTGTGGCCGGCGCTCTACGAGTCGGTCGAGATCGAGCCGCCCGATCTGGAAGCCGTGAAGCAGGCGGCCGGCAAGGGCCCGCTCATCATACTTCCCACGCACAGGAGCCATCTCGACTACCTGCTGCTCTCGTGGCTCTTCCACCACCGCTCGCTGCCGGTGCCTTACATCGCCGCTGGCAGGAACCTGTCGTTCTTCCCTCTCGGCCTCGTGTTCAGGAGCGCGGGCGCGTTCTTCATCCCGCGGACCCTGGTCGGCAAGGACCTGGAGAGGGCGGTGCTGAGGGCGTACGCCCACAGGATCATCGAGGACAGCCACCACGTCGAGATATTCCTCGAGGGCACGCGATCGAGGAGCGGCAAGGTCATGCCCATGCACACGGGGCTGCTCGAGATGTTCCTGGAGAGGGCCAGGGAGATCACGTCCGCCGAGGTGCACCTGCTCCCGGCCGCGTTCTGCTACGAGCGGGTGGTCGAGGAGGAGAACTACGCTGGGGAGCAGATGGGCGGGTCCAAGGACCCCGAGGGTCTGGGCGGGCTGCTCTCCACGACCGACGTCCTCTCCTCGGCCTACGGCAGGCTGGTCGTCCGGTTCGGAGACCCCATCCCGCTCCGGGATCTCATCGCCGGAGATCCGGACCCGGGATCGCGGAGGTCGGTCGCGAGGCTCGCGTACAGGATGGCCTGGGAGATGAACCGGCTCGAGGCCCTGACCCCGACGGGGCTGCTGGCCCTCTCGCTCCTGCAGGGGCCGTTCTACGGCAGCGACGAGCGTCAGCTCTTCGAGAGCGCCGTGTTCTACCTCTCGCTCGCCAGGGCCGCGGACAAGCCCATCTCGCCGGTGCTGAGGCCCTTCGTCGACCTGCGGCAGGAGGACGTGGGACTCGACTCCTCGCAGGCCTTCGGCGAGTTCAAGGAGGTGATGTACCGGGCCATCCACCTGCTGGCCGAGGACGACCTCGTGAGCATCAAGGGCCGGCGGGGCGTCTACACCGTGCCCTGGGAGAAGCGTCTGAGGCTCGAGTACTACAGGAACGCGGCCATAGGCTCGCTGGCCGCGCCCTCGCTGCTCTGCGCGGTCATGCACGGCCCGCGCGGCTCCTCGGGGATGCGGGTCGCGGATCTGAGGAGGGAGGTGAAGTTCCTCTCCAGCGTGATGCGCTACGAGTTCATCTTCGATGCGAACCGGACCTTCGACGAGAACTTCGACACGACCCTCGAGTTCCTCGCCGGGCGCGGCGTTCTGGCCAGGGACGGCGACGTGGCCCTGCGCGACGACCCGGTCGCCGTGGGCAGGATCGCGGCGTTCGTAATGCCCGCGATCGAGACGTACAGGCTGGTCGCGCTGGCGCTCTCGGACATCTCGAGGAAGGCCCCGATACTGACCTGGGAGGCCACGCTCAGGACCTTCGCGCTGCACGACCGAATGTACGCTCGCGACGAGGCGCGCTACCCCGAGTCCAGGAACCGCACCGCCGTGGGCCTGGCGCTCAGGGCCTACGCCACGATCGGGCTGCTCGAGCCGCACGGGACCAAGTCGTACACCCTGCCGCAGTCGGGCGACTCCTCGGCCCGCTTCCTGGAGACGGCCGCCCGCCTGGGCTGAGCTCAGCGGTACATGTCGGGCCTTCGATCGCCGAGGACGTCGTTCCTGGACCCTACCGTCTTGTCCCTTGCCTTCGAGATGTCCACCTCGACGATGCCCAGGCAGGGATCGTTCCGGCCCGCATCCAGGAGCACGGTGCCGCCCGGCCCGGCGATCCGCGAGGAGCCCGTGAAGGTGAGCGTGGACGACCCCTGGGTCTCGCTCCCGGTCCTGTTCGCGAGCACCCAGTACACGCGGTTCTCCACGCACCGGGTGACGATCGCGGCCTGCGCCCAGGGCAGGACCAGGTTCGACGGGTGGGCTATGACGTCCGCGCCCATGAGTGCGAGGGTGCGGGCC
>CAZGVR010000294.1:0-5647 GCA_964528945.1 uncultured Myxococcales bacterium | reverse complement strand
ATGGAGGACCCTGAGACCCGACATCTCGACGATCTCGTCGAGGGCGCTCGCAACCTCGTCGCAGCTCACGCGCTCAATCATGGAACTCATCATAAAAATCTTAACCGATCACGGGCATAGAAGATAGAAGCATTTGGTGATAGCATGAATTACGATATATTAGCACCTGATAAGTAGCTTAAGTATTCTAGCAGATTACCCTTTAATTTCAATCGGTTAGCTTGCAATGACAGCATCGGCCCGGGACTTGCTTGATGCGTTATCGGTCAACGCCCGAGGCAGATCGAGGTGGTCCCGGGCCTTCCGTGCATGGCGATCGCAGTGGCAGTGCAGCCTCCCCTGCAGATCCGGCCGTAGGGACAGGTCGCACACGGGCCCGAGAGCGAAGACGGATCGAACCCTCGGTTGTATCCGAAGCGCGACATGTCCTTCCATATGGACGGGAAGGGTTCGTCGCGCACGTTGCCCTCGACCAGCGAGTCGGGAAGGGAAAGGCACCCCTTCACGCCGCCATCGCTCGTCAGGCCCACGACCCTGAGCCCGGCGAAGCAACCCATCCAGCAGCGCTCCGGGGAGCGCGGCGGAGTGCGCAGCAGCGGATCGTCGCGCGTCATCCAGCCGATGTTGTCCGTGACGAATGGCCTCAGGCCGCGCCTACCCACGAGGCGCCGCACGGTCGCCGCGACCTCGGGCATGATGCCGGCGTCCACGACGAGATCGCTCCGCTCCATGGCCCTGCCCGAGGGTATCGTGAGCTGCAGCTGCCATCCCACCGCCCCGGCCTCCTCGAGCAGCGGTGCCAGGGGCGCCAGGGTCGGCAGGGTCGCGCGGTTCACCTGCGACGTGACGCCCACGCGGAGCCCGGCAGCGTCCAGCGCTCGCACCGCGTCCATGGCCGCATCCCAGCTGCCGGGCAGGCGACGCTGGGAGTCGTGGACGTCCCGCGTGCCGTCCACGCTCACCGTCACCGAGACGAGGCCGGAGGCGCGCGCCAGCGAGGCCGTGTCGTCGTCGAGCCCGATGCCGGAGGTCACCATGTCCACGGTCATCCCCGCGTCGGTCGCGGCCCGCGCGATGCGCGGCCATTCGCGGAACACCAGCGGCTCGCCGCCGAGGAGCGTCAGCCGCGTGCAGCCCTGGCCTGCGAGGTCGGACACGACGGCCAGCCACTCGGGCACGTCCAGCTCCCGCGAGCGAGGCAGGCCCGCGTAGGATCCGCACGTCGAGCACCTGCACGGGCAGGCGAGCGTGAGCTCGATCCCGGCCGCGTACAGCTTCACGAGATGGGTCAGCGACATGCCCCCCTCCGCACCTCGAGGAGGCAGTACGGGTTCGCGTGGATGGTCCCCGTGGTCCAGTAGGCCATGGTCGTGCAGCCGGCCCGGCAGAGCGCGCCGTGGTCGCAGCCCGAGCAGCCCCCCTCGAGGAGGCCGGGGTCGAAGCGCGTCGAGTAGGCGAACCTGCCGGCGTCGTTCCACACCTCCTCGATGGACTCGTGGTGCAGGTCACCGGCGTCGAAGTCGGCCGGCAGCGCAGAGCAGCCCCTGACCCTGCCCTGGCAGGTGATGGCCACGCACCTCACGCCCGCCATGCACCCCAGCCACATGCCCTGCCCCGAGGCGCGGCACCGCACAGCGGCTTCCCGCTCCGTGTAGTACCCGATGTTGTCCCCCGAGTCGATCCGCGGCGTGAGACCGTCGGCGGCCGCATCGGCGATGAAGGCGGTGAGCTCCTCGAGGTCGCGAGGTACGATCACGTAGGGGTCGGGATGGTCGAGGAGCCTCCCGACCGGGACCGCGAGCTGGAGCTGCCATCCGGAGACGCCCAGATCGCGGAGCAGCGACCTGACGTCCGGCAGCTCGCGGAGGTTGTGACGGTTCACCTGCGTGATGACCTTCACCGGCACACGCGGCACCGCGAGCCGGATCGCGGCCACGGCCTGGTCCCAGGGCGTTGGCCCAGGTCGAGGCGTTGGCCTGAGCCGCGTCGCATCGTGGGTCGTGCGCAGGCCGTCGATCGAGATCGCGATCAGCCCCACGCCCGAGGCGAGCGCCTGGTCCAGCGCCTCCCCGTCGAGCAGCGTCCCGTTGGTGACGAGCGTGGACCTCATGCCGAGGTCCCTCACGCGGGAGGCGAGGCGGGCCCAGCCTTGCTTCATGAGCGGCTCGCCGCCCGTGATGTCTACGGTGCGGCACCCGAGCCGCGAGAGCTCCCCCGCGACCTCCAGCATGCGGTCCAGCGGCAGCTCCTCGCTCCCCTTCTCGCCGCAGGAGCTCTCGCAGTGCACGCAGCACAGGTTGCAGGCGCCCGTGATCTCCCAGATGCAGGTGCGCGGGATCCGCGCCACCCGGTCGAGCGGATGGACGCGCCGGCTCCTCGGCGTGGACGTGTTGGCGCCTCCTCCCAAGGCTCAGTCGAACCGCACCGCGAGGTACAGGTAGCAGCCGCAGTTGTCGAGGAACGCGTCCAGGTCGAACTCCCCGGCCGTGGACGGCGAGCCGCAGATGTCGGTGGCGCCGTTCGTGAGGCAGCACCCGAGATGGAACGACACCTGGCCGCAGTCCTCGCACGCGAACAGGGCCGTGAGGCCCGTGCTCCAGGAGTCGTGCAGCGAGCCGATGCAGTCGAGGTACGACTGCCGCATGCCCGGGTCCGGAACGCACTCCTCGAGGATCTGCTCGAGCGTCTCGCACCCGTGCGGGCAGGCCGCGTCGGCTCCGCAGTCGGCGTCGTCGCCGGGCGGATCGTGCCCGGGGTCCGCGGCCGGGTCCAGGGCAGTGTCCGGCGGGACGTCATCCGGCGTGTCTGCCGCCGTATCGGCCGCCGTGTCGAGCGGCGTGTCGGCCGGGGCGTCGGCCGCAGAGTCCGCGTCGCCCTCGATCCTCTGCGAGGACTCGCAGCCGAGCGTCACGACCCCACCGAGCACGAGCAGCAAGCCGGCCGAGGGCACGGAGAGCGCCGAGGCCAGCCGCCGGAACGCCCCCCTGCCTGATGCCGGCCGGTCGAGCGCCGTACGGATCTCGGCGAGGAGCGAGGACATCCGGGCCGGGTCCAGGATCTCGTTGTCCACGACATGCCCGCGCCCGGCAGATGCTCGGCGCGCCACGTCCCCGGACATGTCCGCGAGCAGGGACCGGAGCGACTGCCAGAAGCGCTCGTCCCCGCGCCGTGCGACGAGCAGGTCGTGGAAGGCGTCGAGCACCTCCGGCGAGGTCGCCCACGGCTTGACCACGAGTCCGCCCGTGCCGCACATGAACCTCCGCATCCTCACGAGCGAGGCCGGGACCAGCTCGGGCCTGTTGCCGTCCATCATCCACCTCCAGGGGGCCGGGGCGGGCCCCAGGCTCCAATATACGACTGAAACGCCCGCAGTCGAGCCGGAGCGGTCTGCCACCTGCCGTGGAATGCCCCTGCCGCGGATCAGGGCACGAACTGCACGCCGGAGGGGCGCAGGTCGTTGCGCCCCCAGTTCTCGTGGATGGCGCTCGCGAGCGCCGTGGGCGAGACCGCGACGTGGTTCGACGGATCCGGGCCGTGGCGGAAGTTGAACGAGTCCTGCCCGTTCATGGACCAGGCGCCCCAGGAGGGGTACCACATCCACACCGCGTGGTTCACGCCTCTGGCCTCGAGGAGATCCATCTCCATGGATAGGAATGCATCGGCTCCAGGCTCCCAGCGCTTGACCCCCATCTCCGTCACGCCGACGGGCACGCCGTGCGCCATGGCGTAGATGTCGGCGGTGGAGAGCAGGCTCTGCAGCCAGGATCGGTAGAAGGACTCGTCGCTGCCGTCGCCGTCCAGGTCGGACATGGACGGGAAGCCGATCGCGAGCGGCGGGACCTGGTGGGTGTAGGCGCGCGGCGCGAACTGGTGGAACGTGTACACGGCCCGCTCGTCCGGGACCGGGGAGAGCCAGGGGAGCCAGCCCACGGACGCGCTGCCCATGGGGCTCACCAGCACCGGCGTCTGGCGATCCGCGGTCCTGATCGCTCCGACGATGCGGCCTGCGAGCGTGTTCCAGTCGTAGGTCGTGCCGCCCCACTCGGCGTAGAAATCCTCCGGATCCCTCTCGGGAGCCTCCATGGCCGCGTTCCCGTCGGGCTCCACCATCACCTCGTAGCCGACGACCACGCGGCTGTCCCGGTAGCGGAGCGCGGTCTGCTCCCACATCTCCACCCATGCGTCCTGCGCGTCCCTTTCCTTCCAGACGGTCTCGTCGATGTAGCCCTCTTCGAACCAGATGCCGGACATCCCCTTCATGAACGCGAACTCGCTGCGGCCCGGGCCGGTCCGGAAGGCTATGATCGCGAACATGTCGGCCGTCTCCACCCGCTCCAGGATCTCGTCGAGGTTCTCGACGGCCTGCTCGTCGATGCCGTAGGGCGGCTTCTCGGAGAAGATGCCCGGATGGGAGATCACGACCAGGTTGGCGCCCATGGCCGAGAGGTTGAGGAAATCCGCGGGGGTGTAGGGCGGCCCCATGACTCCCGGGCCCGTGCCGCCCTTGTCGAGCTCCGGGTAGATCCGCCGCTGGTAGATGTTTGCGCCGCGCAGGACCGTGTCGCGGCTCCACAGGTCCCACTTGGTCATGACGGGCAGCGGCTGCTGGGCCGCGGGCCAAGGGGCCTGCTGCGCGCCGGTGAGGACCGCGATCAGCGCGATCGCGGCGGCCGACGAGGCCGCGATGTATCGCCTGGCCAGCATCGCCATACAGATAGCATCGGGCATGGCGCCCAACAAGGGGTGTCCGCTATACTGGCTCGCCTGGGGTCGACGCCCCCGGGCCAGACATGACCGACCGCGGCGAACAGAAGCTGGTGGACCTCCTCAAGCGGCGCGACGAGCGCGCCTTCGAGGAGCTGATGCGGATCCACGGAGGCACGGTCTACAACATAGCCTTCCGGATGATGGGCAACCACGCGGAGGCCGAGGACCTCTCGCAGGAGATCTTCATCACGGTCTTCAAGCGGATCGACAGCTTCAGGGGGGACTCGTCCCTGTCCACGTGGCTGTACCGCGTTGCGATCAACCACTGCAAGAACCGCATCAAGTACATGCAGCGCAGGCACGACCAGGACCGGAAGGAGTACCAGGACTCGCGGCCCGCGGTCGCGTCGGGCTCCAAGGCCACGGCGGGCGCCTTCGACAGGCCCGACGAGGTCGTGGAGGCCAAGCAGACGGAGCAGATGATCCAGAGGGCGCTCGAGACGCTGGACGAGGACCACAGGACCATCCTCGTGCTCAGGGAGATCGAGTGCATGAGCTACGAGCAGATCGGCGAGATCATGAAGCTCGAGGCCGGCACGGTGAAGAGCAAGCTCCACAGGGCCAGGGCCACGTTCATGCAGCGGATGAAGGACATGCAGGGGACACCGCCGGGCCGCGAGCCGGGCGGAGGGGACGAGTGATGGACCACGAGACCGCCAGGGGCCTTTTCAGCGAGCACATGGAGGGCGACCTGCCCCCCGAAAGCGCGAAGGAGATGGACGAGCACCTGGACTCCTGCGCCGAGTGCCGCGGGGAGTACGAGTCGTTCAAGGCCATGTTCCAGTCCGTGCGGACGCTCGGCCACGTGGAGCCTCCCGTGGACCTCGAGAAGACGATCGAGCAGCGCATCCGGAGCAGGCGCAAGGGCAAGTTCTCCGCC
>CAZGVR010000293.1:4225-5657 GCA_964528945.1 uncultured Myxococcales bacterium | reverse complement strand
GGCCGGAGCGCAGTGGATACTCGCGGGCTTGCCTGGGCTTGCCTTCACCGTTGCCGGTATTCAACCACGAACTCGCGACCGAGTCCACCCGCCGGCTCGATGGCTTGAACGTCGAGGTGTTCGAGCGTAGATTGGAACGAGCACAGGAGATCCAGATGGCCAGGATACTTCGCCTGACAGCCGTGATACGGCGTGAGGGCAAGCAGTACGTTTCCAGATGCCCGGAGCTTGGCGTGGCCTCGTTCGGGAAGACGCCAGCCTCCGCGAAGGCGTCCCTCAAGGAAGCGGTGGATCTGTGGCTTGCAAATGCCAGGAAGCTGGGTCTCCTCGAGGACGTCCGCCCGGCCATAGTGGACAAGGAGCGGTACTCCACATCCCTCGACGTTTCCATCTGACAGATGACGCGTCTTCCCTCGCTCTCGTCGAAGAAGCCCGCATTTCCCAGATGGACGTTCGCGATCTGATACATGTGAATCACGATCACCCGCATGAACACTCACTGAAATAGGTGTTCGACCACGAAACTGGGGAGTTTGTGATGGGTGCTGAAAGTATGGGAAATCAGAAGTAGTGCAGATCGTGCAATGAGAAATTGCGATTCAAGCAACTACCCTACGGCACCACCCGAGGCGCCTGCCCTGCGTGCTGAGCCAGGACGAGGTGCTGCGCTTCCTCGATGCGATCGACCATCCCGTTTGTCGATTGATATCAGGACGGATCCCGCCTCGAGAAAGAGATCGCCGAGAAGACAATCAAGGCACTTTCGAGAGCCGGATTCGTCGAGGCACCGGACCGCGGCAAGGGAAGCCACAGGGCTTTCTACAAAGTGGACGGGGGTGATCGAGCCAGGCTCGTCGGCGAGGACGCGGCTACTCGAGGAACTCCTGGGAGATCGTGCAGTGCACGGCCGCGCGCAGCGACTCCACGACCACGGCCTGCGACGGGTCCGCGCCGGCCGCCGACACTGCAGCGGCATGGGTCACGCCCGCGCCCGGGGTGCGGGCCACGCCCACGAAGGTCGTGGAGATCGAGGCCTCGCTCCCGGATCCGCACGTGGACAGGCCCTCGATCTCGAGGGCGACCTCGCCGGCCTCGAGGATCTCCACGAGGAAGGCGTCGCCGTCCTTCTTGACCACGACCTTGGCCTTGGGCGGGCGGCCGCTCGCCTGGGCCGCCAGCTCGATGCTCGAGGAGACGGGCTTGGTCCCCAGGTTCTCGAACCCGCCCGGGTAGACCTTCACCTGATCGGCCGCGTACGAGAGGTCGCAGCAGCACGAGAGGTCGCAGGTCATGGAGAAGGAGGCCGGCGCGCCGCCCGGGATTTCGATGCCGTGGCATTCGACCCTCACGGTGCCGAGGTCGCTCGCGGACGGGTCGACGATCGTGGCCATGCCGATGCTGATCGGGCTTCTGCCCTCGGTGGGCGGGGCGT
>CAZGVR010000293.1:296-4215 GCA_964528945.1 uncultured Myxococcales bacterium | reverse complement strand
GTGGGCGACTCCCAGGCCACGTGCCAACCGCCTTCGCCCGCATCGGATGAGGCCGCGACCGGGGCGGGCGGTGTCTCCGGGCACGGTGCCTTGCCCGCGGCACCGGAGCAGGCCGCGACAGCAGCACAGGCCGCGACCGCGGTCGCGACCTGGCCGAGGGGCCGCGCGATCACCGCTCCAGCCTGTCGTAGCGTCCCGCGCGCCATCCCTCGATGCCCGAGGCGTACCATCGCGAGAACCTGCGGTCCGCGGGCCCGCCCGCGAGGCTGGCGAGCACGTGGTCGGCGCCCATGTCCGCGATCAGGCGGAGCGATGGCGCGAAGCTCGTGACCCTGCCCGCGCTCCTGTAGATCTGGCCCTGGTGCGGGGTGGCGCGGCCGCCCTGGAGCGGGAACGGCCCGCGGTCGAACCCGAGGAAGCCCGGCAGCTTGCCGCCGAAGAAGATGTTGGCGAGCGTGATGCGGTTGCGCTCGCCCCAGGTCGTGGCCGGCTTGCCGGCCGCCCTTCCGAACGCCGCGCGCCACACGTCGTCCCTGGACCTTCCGGCGAGCCAGGCCGAGTCGCCGGCCAGCAGCACCGCGTCCAGGTTCGCGTAGAAGTCCACGAAGATCCCGGTCTCGGACGCGAGGTGGTCCACCACCTCGTTGCCGAGCCCGTCCTTGCCGAATACCTCGCTCCTCATCTCGGAGTAGAAGTCCTCGAAGATCGAGGCCGCGCGCGATCCCGGATCGTACCTGCAGTCCCAGCCAGCGAGCAGCCTGCCTGCCTCGCCGTCCGGGAGCAGCGGCTTCAGGATCTCGAGGAACGCGGCCGCCTGCAAGGAGTACGTGTCCGAGTGGATGGCCTGGATGTCCTCGACACGGACCTTGTCCATCGCCGACAGCCGTTCCGCGATTCGCCTGGCCCTGTAGTCGCCCATGGGCATGTCGATGGGCTTCGCCACGCCGTGGGAGTTGAGATCCTGGTTCGCGGTCACGAAGAACCCTTCCTCCGGGTCCATGCAGCGCGGAAGGTCTGCCGGGTCCACGAACCCGTCCCAGTCGTTCTCCGGATCCCAGCCCGGGAGCGGCGCGAAGCCGTTCCCGTTCCTGCGCCTGGGCATGAGGCCCGACATCTGGAACCCGATGTGGCCGCCCGTGTCCGCGAGGACCCAGGAGAACGAGACCTCGAGCCTGCCGAGCAGGTCCATGCCCTCGGCGACGCTGCCGGCGGAGAGGAGCCCGATCATGCTCGTGACCGACCGGCCGCCGCCGTCTCCGGGCGCCCAGCGGGTCGCAAGGTAGTATCCTTCCTTCGACGGATCTCCGTCGAGGACGCCGTGCCCGTTCTCGTGGAACACGGCCACGGCGTCGGGCTTGCCCTTCCTGCGGATGACCTCCGTGCGCGACGCGAACCCCACCCATTCGCCGGCCCGATCGTGCCTGCCGTCCCTGCAGCGCTCGATCCACGAGTCCACGGAGTCCATGAAGGTGTACGTGGCGCCCCACGAGAGATCCCTGTTCCTGCCCACGAGTATTCCGGGCACGCCGGGCATGCCCGCGCCGACTGCCCAGCCCCGGCCGCCCAGGTCGAGGGCCATGAGGTACCACACGTTCGGGAGCCGGTTGGTCTCGAGGTGCGGGTCGTTCGCGAGGATGGCGCTGCCCGTCGCGCTCCTTCCGGGCGCGATCACCCAGTTGTTGGACGCCATCATGCGCGGCAGGGCGCAGCCCCACCTCGCGCCGTCGGGAACGATCCTGTCTCCGAGCGTCACCTTCTCGATGTCGGCCCTGCACCACCCCGACGAGGCGGCGCACGGGAACAGCTCGAGCAGCCTGGCATCGTCCA
Organism: uncultured Myxococcales bacterium; assembly: GCA_964528945.1. GTDB lineage: Bacteria > Myxococcota_A > Polyangia > DRWM01 > DRWM01 > CAZGVR01. The sequence continues at coordinate 2,388 of CAZGVR010000293.1, read as the reverse complement.
CGCCCGCCTGGACCATCTCCACGAACAGCCGCTCGATCTCGGCCTGGGACTGGGCGAGGGTCAGGTAGCCGATCATGCGCGACAGCATGATCACGTTGGCCGGCGTCCACGGCTCCGGGCGGTAGCCCACGAGCGCGAGCTCCCACGGCCGCTTCGCAAGGAGCCGCGCGTTCACGCCCTCGCAGTAGCTGTCGAGGAGACGCCTGCTCCGCTCGTCGAGCTTCGCGAGCTCGGGCGCGGTCCTGCCGCGCCAGTCCATGCGACGGAAGAACCGGTCGACCTCCAGCATGGCGTCCGAGGAGTCGAGGCACTCGCTCGCGCGGCCCTCGCCCAGGATCCGCATGATGCAGATCTGGAGCCCGCGGTCCATGGCGTGCGCGTAGCCCATGGCCCAGATCGCGCCGTCGAGGTCGTCGGGCCGCTCGGTGCGCACGTGCACGGTGCCGTGCTCGTCGCGCGACATGGAGACGCCCGGGGGGCAGGGCGCATGGATCCGGGATCTCGACGCTCCGGACACGGCGGTCACGGCTCCACGGTCTCGATGCCCGGGAAGCGGGAGAAGTCGCGGTCGGAAGTGAGAAGCCTGGTCGCGCCGTGCTCGAGGCACACGGCCACGATCTGCGCGTCGAAGGCGAGGTTGCCCCGTGCGTCGGCTGCCTCGGCGGACGACCGGAAGATCGTCTGGAATCTCGGCCCCGGCGTGAGGAGCCGGATCGACGGGCTCTCGAGGATCCTGTCGATCGCGTCGAGGGCGACCGGCAATGGAGTCGGAGGGGTCAGGATGCGCGGATGGGTGACGACACGGCAGAACTCTCCGATGCAGAACACCGGGAGCCCCCAGGGGATGACTCCCTCGACCAGATCCCTGAGCCGATCTCCCGCGCGACGATGGAGAGGGAAGCCGGACCTGTGGGCATACACGAGGATGTTGGTGTCGACGGCGATCAGGGCCGGCCCTCCATCATGTCGTACAGACGGCTGCGATCGGCAGGGTCCACGGCAGGAGGAGATGTGTCCTCGACCACTGGAAAGCGCATGCGAAACCTGGGGCTGCGAGAGGGGGGAGGGATCATGCAGGCCCGCAGGGCCTCCTCGACGTACGCCTTGAGGCTGAGCCCCCTGGCAGCAGCCCGGCTCTTCGCCTCGGCCAGCAGATCGCGATCCAGGTCGATGGTGGTCTTCATATGGGAGAACCATATCCCATGACCGTAAATACTGCAAGACCGGGGGTTGCGGATCGAGCCCGACCTGGGATATGCACGCGCGACCGGATGCAGAGCAGGAGCAATGGCCGTGAGCACGTGGACCGCCGGGGGCAGCGCAGTGCCGCCGGCCGCGATGAGCGGCGGCGCGCGCATCCGCAGCCTGTCCGCGGTGCTCGCCTCGTGCTTCGGAGTGGGCGTGACCCTAGGGATGGCGACCCCGCTCGTCTCGCTCGTCATGGAGGCCCGCGGCCACGGTAGCCTGGCCATCGGGCTCATGGCCGCCGCCTACTCGCTCGCCATGTTCGCGGTCGGGCCCTTCGGGCCCGCGCTGCTCGGCCGGCTCGGGCCGGTCGCGGTCATGTTCGCGGGGCTCGTCGTGGCAGCATCCGGGCTGGTCGCGTTCCCGCACGCGGCGGCCGTGGGCGTCATGCTCGCGCTCAGGTTCACGATGGGCGCGGGCTCCGGCCTGGACTGGGTCGCGAGCGAGGCCTGGATGGGCGCGATGTCCAGTGACCGGACCCGCGGCAGGGTCGTGAGCATCTACACCACGGTCTGGGGCGCTGGCCTTGCGCTCGGGCCGATCATGCTGGTCGCGACCGGCACGGGCGGGTCGCTCCCGTTCCTGGTCGCGGCCGCGATCCTGGCTGTCTCCCTCGTGCCGGTCCTCATGGCGCGCGGGCTCGCGCCCTCGATCCCGGCCCGGACCGACATGAGGTCCATCGCGCGCGTCGTGTCCGCGGCCAGGGTCCCCATGGCCGCCTCGTTCCTGTCGGGCATGTGCGAGACCGCGTACGTCGCGCTCTTCCCGGTCTACGGGCTCGAGACCGGGATGGACGTGCGAGGCGTGGTGCTCGTGACGTCGGCGTTCGCGTTCGGCACGCTGCTCC
>CAZGVR010000293.1:0-286 GCA_964528945.1 uncultured Myxococcales bacterium | reverse complement strand
CGCGTGCCTGGCCGCGGTCCCGGTCGCGATCGGCAGCCAGGCCCTGTGGCCCGTCGTGTTCCTGTGGGGAGGAGGCGCGGCCGGCCTGTACACGCTCGGCCTCGTGCTGCTCGGGGACCGGTTCCGCGGGGGCGACCTCCCGGCGGCCAGCTCGGGCTACGTGATGAGCTACACGCTAGGCATGGTGCTCGGGCCCATCCTGGGCGGGGCCGGAATGCGGCTGTGGTCGCCGCACGGGCGCCTGCCCGCGGTCGCGGTCGCGGTCGCCGGCTTCCTGCTCCTTGCG
>CAZGVR010000292.1:0-5662 GCA_964528945.1 uncultured Myxococcales bacterium | reverse complement strand
GTACTTCCCGGAGAAGGGCTACATGAGGCTGCAACCCGCACACCCGACCATGGCTCCGCGCTATGTCCGGAAGGGCGACGAGCGCAGCTTCAGCCTGGTCGGGCAGGTCGTTGGCGTGTTTCGCCAGGTCCGCTGATCCCGATCGCGCAAATCCCTTTTCTATCGCACTGTTATCTGCATCAATGATGCTTGACACCCCCACCCCCACCGGCTAATCCTGATCCGTACGTCCCATGAGATTCTACGAGCCACATCTTTCGCGGTGCAGGGTGACCCTCTTCACCGGCAACTACGGAAGCGGCAAGACCGAGGTCGCGCTCAACTTCTCGCTGTCGGCGGCCGCCCGCGAGACGGGCGTCCGTGTAGCCGATCTGGATATCGTGAATCCTTACTTCCGGTCGCGCGACGTCACCGAGTTCATGGAGGAGCGCGGAGTGCAGGTCATCGCGCCCGAGGGGGCCTTGAGGCACGCGGATCTCCCGGTCATCCTGCCGGAAGTGCGCGGCCTGATCGAGGATCACGGGACGAGGGCAGTCATCGACGTGGGCGGCGATCCGGTCGGCGCCCGGGTCCTCGGGGCTTTCCACGGATGCTTCGACGAGACCGAGATGGACCTCGTCGTGGTCCTGAACGGGAACAGGCCCTTCACGGACACGCCCGAGGGGTGCGTCGGCATGATCCGCGAGATCGAGGGAGCCTCCAGGCTCCGCGCGACCGCGCTCGCCGGCAACACCCACCTGATGGAATCCACGACCGTGGAGACAGTCATGCGCGGAGAAGACCTGGTCCTCGAGGTCTCCTCCCTCACTGGTCTCCCAGTGAGGTTCGAGACCGCGGCGCGGCACATCATCGCCGCGTGGTCCGGACCGGAACCCCGTCTTCCGGTGCTTCCGCTCGAGCGGCACATGCTGCCGCCCTGGATCCAGCGCGGAGCCGGCAGGACGATGCTTGATCGTGCCGGGATCTGAGACGGCACAGCCGAGGAGTCGACGCCGATGCCCCAGGTACTGATCGATCGCGAGCGATGCAAGGGCTGCGAGCTCTGCACGCACGCCTGCCCGCAGGCCGTGCTCGGCATGAGCCCGGAGATCAACACCAAGGGCTACTTCTTCGCAGCGGTCGTCGACGGGCCGCGATGCATCGGTTGCAGGATGTGCGCGGTGATGTGCCCGGACGTCGCGATCCGGGTGGGCGTGAACGGCGTTCGCTACAACCTCTTCGACTACTAGGTTGACCATGGCCAAGAAGCTCATGAAGGGAAACGAGGCCATCGGCGAGGCCGCCATACGCGCGGGCTGCCTCAACTACTTCGCCTACCCGATAACCCCGCAGAGCGAGGTCGCCGAGTACCTCTCCCGCCGCCTCCCCGAGGTCGGGGGATGCTTCCTCCAGGGGGAGAGCGAGGTGGCGGTGTCCTACATGCTGTTCGGCGCGGCCGCCGTCGGGGAGAGGGTGTTCACGACCTCCTCCAGCCCGGGCATCAGCCTCATGGCCGAGGGCTTGAGCTACATCGCGGGCGCCCAGCTTCCGGTCGTCCTTGTAAATATAGTACGTGGTGGACCAGGATTAGGTGGTATTTTACCGGCCCAGTCGGATTACTTCCAGGCCGTGAAGTCCTCGGGCCACGGTGACTACCACGTGATGGTCCTCGCTCCTTCGGGCGTGCAGGAGGCCGTGGACCTCATGATGGAGGCCTTCCCGCTCTCGGAGAGGTACATGAACCCCGTCATGCTCCTCGGCGACGGCATGACCGGCCAGATGATGGAGCCCGTCGACCACGCGGACCCCGGCAGCGCGCGGACCAGCGTGAGGTAACCCTCGCCGATGGCCTCGAAGAGGCCGGGAGCGCGCCGCCCATGCTGCCCAGGCCCTGGGCAGCGACCGGCAAGGTCGGGAAGCGGCACCAGAACCTCATCAGGTCGCTCTTCCTGAACCCGGACGAGCTCGAGTACAACAACCAGCACCTGCGCGCCAAGTACGACGCGATACAGCGCGACGAGGTGAGGTTCGAGGCCGTGGGGCTCGACGAAGGGGATCTGGATCTGCTCCTGGTCGCCTACGGGACCATGGGCAGGATCTGCAAGACGTCCCTCGACGTCCTCCGGGAAGCCGGGGTGAAGGCGGGGCTCTTGAGGCCGATCTCCCTGTTCCCCTTCCCGCACGCGCAGATCTTCGAGGCGGCCCAGAAGGCCAGGAAGGTCCTGGCCATAGAGCTCTCGACCGGCCAGATGGTGGAGGACGTTGACCACGCGGTCCGCGGCACCAGGGAGATTTGGTTCTACGGCAAGACCGGAGGCAACGTCCCGCCGCCGGACGACATAGCCGTCGAGGCCATCGCCGTTGCCAGGGGAGAGGGACGCCGGCGTCCGGGCGTGAGGGCCATCAGCGTGCCGTCCGGCGCGGCGCGGGGAGGCAGGGAGTGATGCGCATCATCTTCTCCAAGCCGGAGTCGCTCACGGACCGCATCACCCACTAATGCCCCGGGTGCACGCACGGGGTCATCCACAGGCTCGTCGCGGAGTCCCTGGACGAGCTCGGCCTGCGCGAGCGGACCGTGGGCATAGCGCCGGTCGGGTGCGCGGTCCTCTCCTATCACTACTTCGAGTGCGACTTCCTCGAGTCCGCGCACGGGCGCGCCGCGGCCATGGCCACGGGAGCCAAGAGGGCGAGGCCCGATCTGGTGGTGTTCACCTACCAGGGCGACGGGGATCTCGCCTCGATCGGGATGGCGGAGACGATCCACGCCTGCAACCGCGGCGAGAAGATCACCGTGATCTTCGTCAACAACGCCATCTACGGGATGACGGGCGGGCAGATGGCACCGACCACCATGCCGGGCCAGGTCACCACCACGTCGCCCATGGGGCGGGACGTGGACAACGTGGGACATCCGCTTCGCATCGCGGAGCTGCTGTCCGAGATCCGGACCCCCGGCTACATCGCGCGCGTGGCCGTCCACACCCCGAGGCACGTCGTTGAGGCAAAGCGCTGCATCAAGCAGGCATTCAGGTACCAGGCCGAGGGCCGGTGCTACTCGCTCGTCGAGTGCCTGTCCACCTGCCCGACCAACTGGGGCATGACCCCGATCGAGTCGATTCGCTGGCTGGAGAAGGAGATGATGCCCTACTACCCGCTCGGGACGAAGAGGACGCCCGACGGAGGCAAGGAGGGCCCGGTATGAGGCACGAGGTCATGTTCGCCGGGTTCGGCGGCCAGGGCATCATGCTCATCGGGCAGATGCTGGCCTATGCAGGCATGAACGAGGGCAAGCAGGCCGTGTGGCTCCCCTCCTACGGGCCCGAGATGAGGGGCGGGACGGCGTTCTGCATCGTCCAGGTGTCGGACGCGCCGATCGGCTCGCCCGTCGTCTCCAACCCGTTCAACGCGGCGGTCATGAACCGCCCGAGCCTCGAGAAGTTCGGCCCCAGGGTGAAGAGGGGGGGCCACCTCCTCGTGAACTCCTCCCTCATCCACGTGAAATCGGACAGGACCGACATCGACGTCCTCTACGTGCCCTGCAACGAGATCGCGAACGAGGAGGGCTCCCCGAAGTCCGCCAACATGGTGATGCTGGGTGCGCTCGTGAGCCGGACCGGCGTGGTCGATCCCGCCAGCATCGAGGCGATGATCGAGTTCCAGTTCGGCAAGAAGGGCAAGAGGGACCTCGTGGACATCAACGTGAAGGTGTTCCATCGCGGCCTCGGGCTCGGCAGGGAGGGCCTGTCATGACGTCGAGAGGAGGCTCTCCCGCGAGGCGGGTCGTGACGATCAGCGTGGACGGCCGGCCGGCGAGGGCCGAGGAGGAGACGCCGCTCCTCGCGGCGCTTCGCCGCGAGGGCAAGGACATCCCTTCCCTGTGCCACCACGAGGCACTGGCGCCTTACGGCGCCTGCCGGCTGTGCCTGGTCGAGGTCAACCAGAAGGGATGGAAGCCCGACTGGCGAAGGCTGACGACCTCGTGCAACTTCCCCGTCCTCGACGGGCTCGAGGTGTTCACGGGTACGGACAGGGTGAAGGGGAGCGTGAGGGTGGTCCTCGAGCTCCTGCTCGCGCGCGCCCCGGCAGCCGAGACGGTCCGGGATCTCGCCTCCAGGTACGGCGTCGAGGTGGAGTCGCGCTTCCGCGAGGTCGGAAGCGAGGAGCGCTGCATCGACTGCGCGCTCTGCACGCGCGTCTGCGACCGGCTCGGGCACGGCGCCATCACGATCCTGGAGAGGGGGGTGGGCCGGCGGATCGGCACGCCGGCGGACGGGCCGCCGCCCGACTGCGTGGGCTGCGCCACCTGCGCCCGGATATGCCCGACCGGGGCGATACCGGTCGAGGAGGCTCGCGGCCTGCGCCGCATATGGGGCCGCGACTTCGAGCTGGCCCGGTGCGTCGAATGCGGAAAGGGCATGCTCACGGTCGAGCAGGCACGATACCACGCCGGGCGGACCGGCCTCGACGAGAGCTACTTCAGGCTCTGCGACGAGTGCTCCAGACGCCGCGTGGCGCGGACCATGCTGGAGAACCTCACATGAGCGCGAGACCATCGATGCCGATCGATCTCCCGGTCCCGGGCTCGGCAATGCCGGGCACGAGGGCCAGGATCCAGTCGCGGCCCAGGACGCTCGTGGTGACGCCCTCGCGCTGCACCGGATGCAGGACGTGCGAGCTGGCGTGCGCCATCTCCCACGGCGAGCCCAGGCGGCCTGCCAGGTCGCGCCTCCGGGCGTTCATCTTCTCGGAGAAGGAGAACGTCCCCATCCTCTGCCTCCAGTGCGAGGACGCGGCCTGCGTCAGGGTGTGCCCGGTCCAGGCGCTCGCGAGGAACGACCGGACCGCCGCGATCGAGGTGCTCACCGATCGCTGCATCAGGTGCATGCTGTGCGTGTCCGCCTGCCCGTTCGGGAACATCTACGAGGACCCCGGGACCGAGCTCATCGTGAAGTGCGACCTGTGCGGTGGCGACCCGATCTGCGCGAAGTTCTGCCCGACGGGCGCCCTGGTCGCCGGCGAGCCCTGAGCCGGCCGGGGCCCCCGGCTACTCGTCCTTCTCCCCCTCCCCGAAGAAGTTGACCGCTCCGTAGGAGCCGGCGTGCTCCCCGAAGCTCTGCACCTGGCCGTCGCGCACGACGAAGGTGGCGTGCTTCCCGAATATGCGCGAGAAGTGGACCTGGAACCTCTCCCTGCCCGGCACGCGGCAGTCGAGCAGGGCCAGATCCCTGTCCGCGGCCGAGGTCAGGTCGGCGCCGCAGATGGGACAGTAGAACGTGACCCTGTCCCCGATGCCCAGCCTGAAGCTGTCCGGCATCACCAGGTTGTAGTTCCCGACCTGCGGGCTGAACAGGAACAGCCCGGAGCTCAGGCCCTTGACCGCCTTCAGGATGATACGTGCGCTGGGGTTGAGGAGACCCTGGCAGTGGGGGCAATGGTACGCGCGCTTCATTTGCGGGATCCTCCGTCGATCCTCTCGAGGTGGATCCTGGCCACCGTCGCCCAGGGGGACGACGGGTCCAGGTCCAGGAACGTCTTGAACTCCCTGCGGGCCTCTCCCTGCCTGCCCTCGCGCTCGAGCGCCACCGCGAGGTTGAATCGCGCGTCCGCGAACCCGGGATCGAGGGCCAGCGCCTTCTGGAAGAACACTATGGAGAGGTCGGAGCGTCCGTCCTCGAGCTTCAGG
>CAZGVR010000291.1:0-5667 GCA_964528945.1 uncultured Myxococcales bacterium | reverse complement strand
CTCGTACCAGTACGACTCGGCAGGCACCGGAACATCAGCCGGCTTCTCGGCGGCCGCAATGGGCGATCTAGACGGCGACGCCAGCATATCGACCTTCGAGCGGCAGGGCACTGCCAACTCCCAGATGGAAGTCAGGGGCTCGGGCGGCCTGTACGAGTACGACCCGACCGAGTAGCACCTTCCCGGTATCCATCCCCGCCTGCCCGATCCATCCACCGGTCACTCGCTTCACTTCCAGCCTGCGAAGTCGTATCCTCCCTTCATCACCATGGAGATGCTGAGAAGGGTCCTTGCAGCACGGGCCAACATCCTCCGGCTAGGTTTGCTCGCAGCGCTCGTGCCCGTGCTCCTCGACGCGAGGCTCGGCGCACGAGAAGCGTACAGCGCGCTCGATCCGTCGCAGGCCGCTTTCAGGCTGCCTGACCCCAGGTTCGCGAGGCTCGCCACACTCGGATACCACGAGGCTGCGGCAGATCTGGCGTGGCTCAGGACCATCATCTACTTCGGGCAGCAGGCCACGGTCAGGGGAAGGTACGAGCACTTCGACGAGTACGTGGACACCGTGATCGCGCTGGATCCGGGGTTCCGGCGCATCTACAACTGGGCAGGCGTGCTCTCCATCTACAGCAGGGCGAAGATAACGCGCGAGAACGTGGAGATGTCCATCCATTACCTGGGCATGGGCGCGAGGCGCTTTCCGGGCGACGGGGAGATGGAGTACATGCTCGGCTTCAACCTGTACTTCGAGTACCCGCCGCACCTGGGCAAGGACGGCGAGGCCAAGAAGCGCGCGCGCCTGGAGGGAATCCAGCACCTCAAGGCATCGATCATCTCGGGCTCCGGCCCTGCCTGGCTACCTGGTCTGGTGGCAGGGCTGGCGCAGAAGAACGGCCTCGAGGACCTCGCCCTCACCAGCCTGGAAGAAGCCCTGGCGGTCGTGGAGGACCCGGAGACCAGGCAGAAGATCATCGCCAGGATGGAGCTCCTCGAGAATCAGGGCGCAGGCGCAATGCGCAAGCAGCAGTGGATGAAGCTCGAGACGGGGTGGACCGAGTCCTACCCCTACCTTCCCATGGATCTCTACCTGCTGCTCTCCCCGCGGCCGATCTTTCCGCCCGAGGCATCGTTCGAGCCGGTGATGGAGTCCGAGGAGGCGATCGACGCGCTCGATGCCATCGATGCGACCACGGGCGCCTGACAGCGCCAGGAGCCGGGACCTCGCGGCTGCTGTCGGCCTCGCGTTCCTCGTGTCCGGCTACCTGTGGCGAGCCGCGTTCTGCGGCAGGGTCTTCTACATGGGTGATGCCCAGTCCTGGTTCTACCCGTCCAGGCTCCACCTGAGGGAGCGTATCCTTGCAGGCGACCTGCCGCTGTGGATACCGCACCTGGATCTCGGCATGCCTTTCCTGGCGGACCCCGGGAACGGCGTGCTCTATCCCCTGAACCTCGTGCTCCTTCTGACGCAGCCCGCGTGCGTGAGCCAGTTCCTGGTCCTGCACCTGGTCCTGGCGGCCGTCGGGGCCTTCGTGCTGCTCAGGGTGCTTGGAACACGGACCCTCTCGGCAGCCGCGGGCGGCGCCTGCACCGGGCTCTCCGGGTACTACCTCTCCATGACGTGGTCGGGCGTGTACCTGCTCTCCATATCGTGGATGCCGCTGGTGATCGCGCTCGCCCTGCGGCTGTCGCGAAGGGGAAGACCCGTGGACCTGGCTCTTTTCGCGGCCGCAGCGGCCAGCCAGATCCTCTCCGGCGAGCTGCAGGGCGTGCTGCTCACTGCCGGGTTCGGGCTCGCGCTGGTGCTCGCCGACCGGGAGACCGACGGCAGGAAGCTCCGCGCCGTGGCAATGCTCGGCGCCGCCTCCCTGCTCCCGGTGGCCATCGCCCTCCCGCAGATACTGCCCACGCTCGACCTGATCGGCGGAAGCCGCCGCGCGGGCGGTCTCGGCCTCGACGAGATCGTGCACTGGTCGCTCCACCCCCTCGAGATCGCTGGAGCAGCGGTCCCCTGGCTTCTCGGCGATCCCACGACCGATGCGCCATACCTGGGGTTCTTCATGCACGACGAGGGCGGGGTAGTTCTCCGGCAGCCCTGGATGCTCTCGTCCTACGTTGGATCGCTCGCACTGGTGATGGCCGCTGCAGGGATCGTCTGGCACGACAGGGCCCACAGGCGCTGGGTAATCGCGGCGAGCGTCGCGGGCGGCGTTGCCCTCATGCTGGCGCTCGGACGCCACACGCCGGTCTTGGGCGCCTTCGTGGCCGTCATCCCTGGCGCGAGCCTGTTCAGGTACCCGGCCAAGTTCTTCCCGGTGGTCGCGTGCACCGTGCCCATGCTCGCGGCGGCCGGCCTCGATGCGCTCGAATCGGCGCTCGAGAGGCGATCCGAGAGGCTGCCGGTCGCTGCTCTGGTCGCGGCTCTGGCGGGGTCGTCGGTGCTCGCCCTCGCAGCGTGGCTCGCGCCTATCGCCTCGCGCATGATCGTTGCCATGAGGCCCGAGGTCGGGATAGAGGCCGCGACATCGGTCCTCCGCGGGGCGCTGGTTCGCGAGGCCCTTGCCATGGCCGTGCTGGCCCTTGCGACCTGGCTGGCATGGCGGATCAGGCCGGCGGCAGCGGCACCGGTGGCAGCCCTCGCCATGTTCCTGCAGGTCGCGGCCGGGAACCTGGGAGTGGCCAGGACGACTGGCCAGGGCATCTACCTGGACAGGCCCATTCTCGCCGACATGATGGTCGAGTCGGAGCAGGGAGGCGGGACGCCGAGGATCATGCAGCCGCCAGACGCGTACGCACCTGCGACCGCGTTCGAGCGCACGCCCGAGGAAAGGGGGCGGCTCCGCACGCGGCTGCTGGAGAAGAACATCGGGATCGTCTTCGGGATCGGCTACCCGGACGCGTACTCGGCCGCGAGCCGCAGGGACAGGCTCGGGTTCTGGGCCTCGACCGACGATTTCAGGAAGCAGACGCTGGACCTCTACTCCATCGGGTGGGCGCTCGTTCCTTCAGGGACGGAGGTCCCCGAGGGAATCGGCATGACGCCGGTCCTGGGGCTGGACGAGGCCGGCCTGCGTGCCTACAGGAACCACTTCGCGCTGCCGGGATGCTACCCGATCGACCGACCGACCTTCGCGGCAGCCGCGGAGCAGGCTCTGGCCTCCATCAGGTCCCCTGACGTGGTTCGTGGCAGGACCGCCGTGATCGAGGTCTCCGGCGGTCTGCAGGAGCCGGTCTGGCAGGGGCCCGAGCCCAGGGAAGTGCCAGGGCGATGCTCCATGGCGAGACCGGACGGCGATCGCATCACCGTCGACTGCGACCTCGAGCGGGACTCCTGGGTGGTGGTGAACGAGAGCCACGACGGGGGCTGGCGCGCGACCCTCGACGGCCGTCGACCCCTAGAGGTGGCGCGCGCGAACGTCCTGGTCATGGCGATCCGCATGCCGTCGGGCCGCCACGTGGCGGCGCTCGAGTATCGCGAGCGCACGCTCGCCTGGGCATTCGCAGCCTCGCTCGCGGCAATCCTCGGGATCTGCGCTGTGCTCGTGCTGCCCCGGATCCTCGGGCGCCGGAGCTCCTAGGATCCAGGCTTCCAGGCCGTGCCGCACTCCGGGCAGGGGCCGCCCACGTCACGGTCCGGCAGCACGCCGCCGCACTCGCACACCCAGCCGCGCCTCCTGGCAGGCACGCCGATTACGAGGGCGTGGGGCTGCACGTCGGAGGCGACCACCGCACCCGCGCCCACCATGGCGAACTCACCGATGGTGTGACCGCACACGACGGTGGAGTTCGCTCCCAGGGTCGCTCCCCTCCTCACGAGGGTCCGGCCGAACGCCTGCTTGCGCGAGACGTGGGCCCTGGGGATCCTCACGTTCGTGAACACCGCGGACGGGCCGACGAACACGTCGTCCTCCAGCACGACGCCGTCGTAGATGGAGACGTTGTTCTGGATCTTCACGCGATCGCCGATGATCGCCCCCTTCATCACGAAGACGTTCTGGCCGAGACTGCAGCCCCTGCCTATGCGGGCGCCGGGCATCACGTGGCAGAACCGCCAGATCCTCGTGCCTTCCCCGACCTCGGCCCCCTGCTCGACCTCGGCGGTCGGGTGGATGAAGACTTCCTTCGATCCGCTCATGCCATCTCCACGGGCGCACCGCCCGATTCCAAGGACCGCTGGGCCGCGACCAGGATCCGGACCGTCCAGATCCCCTCCTCGCCGTCCGTGCGCGGCCTCTTGCCCCCGGCCACGCACTCCACGAAGTGCTCGGCCTCGAGCCTGAGCGGCTCTGCAAACGGCACCTTGGGGATCCAGACGTCCCCGTCCCTCAGGGTCAGGAACTCGCCGAACGTGCCATACTCCGGCGGCCGGTCGTAGCCCTTGTCGTGGACCCTGAGCTTCTCCGCGGAGCTGACGTCGTCGAAGGTGACCATCTTGCGGGTCCCCACGATCGTCATCCGCCTCTCCTTGTGCGGATCCAGCCACGACAGCTGGACCTGGGCCATCATGCCGTCGTCGAACAGCACGTTCATGAACACGACGTCCTCGATCCCGCTCTGGAGGTAGCTCCTGCCTCGCGCGCTCACGCTCACGGGACGGGCCTCGGGGAAGATCTCGTGGATGATGGAGAGATCGTGGGGCCCGAAGGACCACAGGGCGTTCTCGTCGGATCTGGCGGTCCCCAGGTTGACCCGCTGCGAGTAGAGGTAATGGACCCTGCCCAGCTCTCCCTGCTCGACCATCCGCCTGAGCATGGCGACCGCCGGGTGGTACACCATCAGGTGCCCGACCATCAGCACGAGCCGCCGCTCCCTCGCGAGCGCGTCGAGCCCGACCGCGTCCGCCACATCGAGCGCCATGGGCTTCTCCACGAGGACGTGCTTCCCTGCTTCGAGACACCTGCGCGCGATTTCCGCGTGGAGCCTCGACTGGGTCGCGATCACCACCGCGTCGATCGCGGGATCGGACAGGATGTCGCCCAGCTCGAGCGTGGTCCTGGCCTGCGGCGCCACGCGCGAGGCCGCGAGGAGCCGGGCAGCGTCCAGGTCACAGACCGAGGAGAGAGCCGCCCCGGGCAGCGAGGCGAAGGTGCGCACGTGGTTCCTGCCCCAGTACCCGGCCCCGACGATCGCGACGCCCACGCGGTCCGCCTGCATGGGTCACGTTCTACACCAACGCGACGCCCGTGGGGAGGGGTCACCATGCCCCGGATCAGGAGGACAGCTTGAGCCTGCGCGATCCCTCCCACGCCATCCTGAAGAGCATGAGCCCGTGCCTGAACCGCGAGATGTTGGTCTCGCCGTAAGTGCGGGCGCGGTACCTGACCGGCACCTCCACCATGGCGAGGTTCAGGCTCGACGCGCCGAACAGGAGGTCGAAGTCGCCGAAGGGATCCATCCGGCCGAGGGCGCCGCGACGGGCGGCGATCCTCGCGTAGTCCTCGCGGGAAAGGACCTTGGTGCCGCACAGCGTGTCCTTGACCCTCTGCTCCATGATCCACGAGAAGACGGCCCCGAACATCTTGTTCGCGCCCAGGTTGAGGAGCCTCATCGCCTGGTCCTCGAGCGGGTAGACGAGCCGGCAGCCGTTCACGAACTCGGCCTTGCCGGAGACTAGCGCAGCGAGGAACTTGGGAAGCTCCGCCGGCGGGACCGTGAGATCCGCTTCCAGGATCA
>CAZGVR010000290.1:2785-5756 GCA_964528945.1 uncultured Myxococcales bacterium | reverse complement strand
CGCGAGGATCGGCGAGCAGACGATGCGCGCGATGCGCGAGGTCCTGGTCGAGGGAAGCGACGACGGCTCCACCTGGCAGATCGTGCGCGAAAAGGCCTACGTGGTGCGGGTGGAGAAGGGTCGGGGAATGGAGAACGCGTTCGAGAGGAGCGCCATCGACATCCCTGCCAACGACATGAGGTTCCTGCGGCTGACAGTGATGAACGGCATCGACGACGCCGGGAAGGTCGACATCCTTGCCGTGACAGCGTGGGACTGGGAGACCGTTCCGGCCGAGACGGCGGAGATCCGGGCCACGCACATCGAGCGCACCGAGGAGAAGGGAGGCGTCACCGCGCTCGACATCGACCTCGGCCTCGCCGGGCTTCCCCTCTTCGAGATGGAGATCGTCGCCCTCGATCCGGACTTCTGGAGAAGCGTGAGCGTCTCCGGGCGGGACGGGGCCACGAGGATCGAAGAGGTCCAGCTGGAAGGCGGCGGGGTCAAGGAGCGAAAGGTGGACGTCCCCTGGGAGACGATCGCCTCCCACGAGATCATGCGCTTGAGCTCGGGCGGCGAGATCGTGGAGTCAGCCAGGGTCGGGGTGAGGGGCGGCAGGGCCAGGCACCTGCGGATAGATATCCACAACGGGAACGACGAGCCGCTCGAGATACGATCCGTGGTGGTGCGCCGTCTCGTCTACTCCCTGGACTTCCAGGCCGAGGCGGGCAGGACCTACGACATCTACAAGGGCAACCCCGAGGCGACGTCACCGACCTACGACATCGGGCATTACATCGGCCGGCTCAGGTCGGATGGGGTCGTGGCGGCCGCCGTGGGACCCGTCGTGTCGAACCCGGCGGCGGCCAGGGTCGAGCAGCCCGCGCCGGCGAGCGAGCGTCACGCGTGGATCATCTGGGCGGCCCTCCTGGTGCTCGTGGGCGTGATGACCCTGCTGGTGATCCGGCTGGCAAGGTCGGGGCGTTCCGGCCGGACCATCACCTGATCCCGTAGCGCTTGATCTTCTCCCATATCGTACGCCTGGAGATGCCGAGGATCCTGGCCGCGGCCGTCTGGTTGCCGTCCGTGGCGGCCAGGGCATGCCGGATCGCATCCTCCTCCGTCTCCTCCCGGCGGTGGCGGATCGAGGACTGCACGAGTGGACCAGGCGAGCCCGGCGCGCCGGACCACCTCCCGCCCGCGCCGAACCCGTCGGGCAGGTGCTCTGCAAGTATGACTCCCCCCTCGGACCGGATGAAGGCGGCCTCGACCACGTTCCGCAGCTCCCGGACGTTTCCCGGCCACTGGTGGGCAAGAAGGCGCTCCAAGAACCCCGGGTCGAGCGAGGGAGGCTCGACGCGCAGCCTGAGCGAGGTCCTCCTCACGAAGAACTCCGCGAGAACCGGAACGTCGTCGGGCCGGCTGCGCAGCGGCGGCACCAGCATGACGAAGGTCGAGAGCCTGTAGTAGAGGTCCTGGCGGAAGCGTCCCCCCCTCACCTCCTCCTCGACGTCGCGGTTCGTGAGCGCGATGACGCGGGCGTCCACCTGGATCTCGTCGGTCCGGCCGACCCTGGTGATCCTGTAGTCGTCCAGGAACCTCAGGAGCTTGACCTGGATCGAGACCGGGAGCTCCGTCACCTCGTCGAGGACTATCGTCCCCTTCTGCGCGGACTCGAAGTACCCGGTCCTGCGCCCGTCCGCCCCGGTGAAAGCCCCCTTCTCGTGGCCGAACAGCTCGGATTCGACCAGCGCCGGAGGCAGGGTCGGGCAGTTCACCTTGACGAAGGGACTTCCTGCGCGCGAGCTCACCTCGTGGATGAAGCGGGCCAGCACCTCCTTGCCGGACCCGGTCTCGCCCGAGATCAGCACGGGGACGTCCGAGGCCGCGACCCTGTGCGCGAGCTTTATCAGGTTCCGCATGGACCCGTCGCGCACGATGAACCGGCTCTAAGGGTCGGGTTCGTCCGTGATCCCCGAGACCAGCGTGACCGAGGACTGATCGCGCGCCGCGGCCGCCTCCGGCGTTATCGATGGCCGTCCCCACTCGCGCTTTCGCGTCGAGCGGCCAGCGGCCCCGATCAGCGACTCGACGTCCATGCCGTCGTCGGGGAAGATCGCGGTCCCTATCCCGCCGACCTTCCGCGGACCGTCCACCACGAGACCGACGAACTGCCGTACGATCATCTCCGTGCGCTGCCTGCTCGCCTCCGGCAGGACGAGGAGCAGCGTCCCGTCATCGTGAGGACCGTGGCCGACCATGTCGCCGGCGGCCAGCACGTCTATTATCCTGGACTCGAGCAGGTCGGCCGGCACGGGGAGCCGTCCGGTCTCCACGAGGACCACGCCGAGCGGGATCCCCCTGGCCTGCGAGCGCTCGATCTCGTACCCCAGGATATGAAGGATCTCGCTGGGGGGCAGGACCTCCCGCCGGTACCTCGGCAGGGCCGAGGCCTCCACGATCGAGATGACCGTCCCGCCAATCTTCACCTCGTCGCCCGGCGCGAGCGCGGTCCGCTCGTCGACCATCCTGCCGTTCAGCCATGTGCCGTTCGCGCTGCCGCGATCCTGCACGAAGACGCCGTCCCCCCTGCGCTCGACCTGGAGATGGATGCGGGAGACGAGATCGTCATCGACCTGGACGGCGACCTCCATGCTCCGGCCCACGAGGAGCGTGGCACCCGGCTCGAGGTCGTAGATCCTGCTCGATCCCGGGGCCGAGACCAGCAGGTGGATCCTCACCCGCGCGCCCGAGGCCTCGATCCCGGCTTCCTGCTTCCCGCTCATCCTCGAAGTGGCCTACTTCAAACGCCAGACCCGATCAAGGCCGAAGCCTAGTCCCGCGGACCCGGGCGCCGCGGAGGACCCGGGATGCTGGCCCTCACGAACGGGATCGTCGAGTCGAGGATCTTGACCTTCGCCTGCCTCGACGGCCTGCCTCCTATGGCATCGAAGACCGGCCCGAGCGCAGAGGCGAACGCGGACGCTGATTC
>CAZGVR010000290.1:0-2775 GCA_964528945.1 uncultured Myxococcales bacterium | reverse complement strand
GAGGGCTCTGGCACGAGGGACCTCATCACTATCTCCTGGAGGCCCTCGGGCAGCGGCACGATCTCGCCCGGAGGAACGGGCGTGGACTTGTCCATCAGGGACAGGATCTCCTCCGTGCTGGCGGCCTCGAACGGGACGCGGCCCGTCAGCATCCTGTAGAGCACGACTCCGACGGAGTAGAGGTCGGCCCGCTGATCCACGGAGGCCGCCCCGCGCGCCTGCTCCGGGGCCATGTACCTCGCGGTGCCGGCCATCCTGCCGCACGCCTGCGCGTCCGGATCGACGCCGACGGGCGTCAGGAGCCGCGACAGGCCGAAGTCGAGGACCTTGGCCACGCACGCGCCGCCTGGCTCGATGGCAAGGAAGATGTTGTCGGGCTTGAGATCGCGATGGACGATCCCGCGCGAATGGACTGCATCGAGGGCGTCCAGCACCTGGATGGCCACCGCGATCGAGTCGGCCGTGCCCAGCCTTCCCATCCTCCTGAGCACGTCACCGAGCGGGCTTCCCTCGAGGTACTCCATCACGATGAAGGGAAGGCCATCCGGGGTCGCGCCCATGTCCAGGACGTCGACGATGTTCGGGTGGCCGGCCGAGGCCGCCAGCCTCGCCTCGCGCCTGACCCTCTCCATGGCGCTGGGACCGGCCGGCGCGGCCGGCAACAGGAACTTTATCGCTATGCGCCGGCCGAGCACGGTATGCAGGCCGTCGTACACTATGCCCATCCCGCCGCCGCCGATCTTCTCTCCGACGGCGTACTTGCCCTCGAGGAGCCACCCGTCCATCCTGCAGACCGCGGGCACGTCCAGGCCCGTGGCCGCGCAGCGCACGTCGTCCCCGTCGTGCCGCCCGCAGCAGTACGGGCACAGGTATGTGCGGATGTCCTGGTCCATGCGTCCAGTCGAGACTATCGCGGGCCGGGCCCGCCAGTCTACGTGCCGGGGTAGTCCACGTCGATCTTCTTCTTGCTCTTCTTCCCCGTCGATCCGCCCGCTGCAGGCGGTTGACCTTCCTTGCCCGGGCCGCCCTTGCCGACCTTCTCCGACTGCACCATGACCACCGGCAGGCTGGCATCCGCATGCACTGCCACGTCGCCTTCCCAGGTCTCGAACCCCGAGGCACGGATCTCCACGTGCCGCGAGCCGGGCGCCTCGGTGAGCACGAGCGGCCTCTCGGGGTGCAGGATTCCGTCGACCAGGACTTCGGCGCCCTCGGGCAGTCCCTCGATCGCGAGCCTGTGCGACCTCTCCGCCGTGGCGGCTGGCTCAGCGACCGCGGGCTCCGCGGGCGCGCGAACGACCGAGGGGCGCGCGAGCGCGCGCATCTCGCGCTCTAGGCGCGATGCCTTCATGGCCAGGGCCGCCACCAGGCCCACCGTCGCCAGGAGGAAAAAGGCCAAGACGCCGATCACCGGCCACCGTCCCCAACCCCTTGCCGGCGGCGCGGCCACGGGCGGGATCGACGGGAGAGAGGACTTGCTCTCCACCGCCTCGACCGGACCGGTCGCGAGCGATGGAAGCGAATCGCCCTCGAGCGTGGGCGAATCCCTGGAGGCCGAGCGCGCCCCGCTGGGCCCGGTCGGCGTGAACGCCCGACCGGGGGAGGGGGCGCCAGGATCCCGGACAGACCCGCCGGGCGACGGCAGCGAGAAGGATGACGAGGCGCTCAGCGAATCAAGGGCGACCGAGCGGAACGGCAGCAGCGCCTCGGTAAAGGACGCAGCGTCCGGGAACCGGGCCCCGGGGTCCCGCGAGATCGCCTTCATGACGATGTCGTCCAGGCCCTCGGGAATGGGCACCCCGTGCTTGGCCACGTGGATCGGGTCTTCGGTCGTGATGGCGATGATGAGGTTGTTGTAGTCGTCTGCCTCGAACGGAACGGCGCCCGTGAGCGTCTTGTAGAGGATCATGCCGACCGAGTAGAGGTCGGCCCTCCTGTCCACGCTCCTCAGACCGCGCGCCGAGACGGGAGATCCCGAAGTCCACGATCTTCACGAGGATCCCGCCGCCGGGCTCGTTCTTGAGGAACACGTTCTCGGGCTTCAGGTCCCGGTGGACGATCCCCTTCTCGTGCGCCGCGTTCAGGGCGGAGAGCACCTGGAGCGTCACCTCGACCGCTAGCGGGACCGGCAGGCGCACGGCAGCGTCCAAGACGTCGCCGAGATCGCTCCCGTCCAGCCACTCCATGACTATGTAGGGGATGTCCCGCGAAGCTGTCCCCATGTCCAGGATGTCGACGATGTTCCTGTGGCCGATCGATGCGGCGGTCCTGGCCTCGTTCTGGAACCGCTGGATCATCTGAGGGTTGACCGAGATGGACGACTTGAGGAACTTGATGGCGAGCTTGCGCCCGATCTTGGTGTGGGTTCCCTCGTAGACCACGCCCATGCCGCCCTCGGCCGCGAGCCGTCCCACCAGCACCTTGCCGGCCACGACCATGCCCTCCATCTTGTGGACCTGGTCTACGGGCTTCCCGGTCTCCGGGCACCGGGTCATGAAGAGCGGGTGCTCCTTCGTGCAGTGGGGGCACCTGAAGGACTTGATCGCCTGAGGTCCCTTGGCCTCGCCCTCGCCACCGGTCGTCAACTGACCGTCTCCACGCTCAAGGGCACGATCTCGGACCCAGGATCGCGAACATGACCTCGTCGGTCCCTATGGCATCGCCCTTCCACGTCATGCCGAATCGTTCCGCGGCAAGCGCGAGGCCCGGCTCGTGCCCACCCGCGCCGGCAGCGGACACGTTCATTACCGGCGACCCCGCCCAGTCCGCCGAGAA
>CAZGVR010000289.1:286-5770 GCA_964528945.1 uncultured Myxococcales bacterium | reverse complement strand
CACGGGCTTCGACACGGGCGTGGACACGGGCTTCGACACGGGCGTGGACACGGGCGTGGACACAGGCGTCGATACCGGGCTGGACACCGGCTTCGATACCGGCGTGGACACCGGCTTCGATACCGGCGTGGACACCGGCTTAGATACTGGCGTGGACACGGGATGGGACACGGGAATCGACACGTGGACCGATCCCGACGTCGATCCCGAAGCCGGGCCCACGTGCGGCGACGGCACCGTGAACGGCACCGAGGAGTGCGACGACGGCGGCACGGCTCCCCTGGACGGGTGCAGCGCCTCGTGCACGTGGGAGACCTGCGGCGACGGCTCGGAGGGGATCTACTTCCCCGAGACCTTCGGGTTCGAGACCGGCGATCTCGGCGACTGGGCGTGGACGGGCGGCGGCACGTACACGTTCGTCCCCAGCTCCACGCGCGCGCACGCGGGCACCTACTCCCTCGCGCCCACGAACGGCGGCAGCAACTCAACCACGGCCGCGATCTCGCTCACCGCTTTCACGCAGGGGAGCATCTGCTTCTGGTTCGCGGGCCAGTCCGAGAGCTGCTGCGACGACTTCAACTTCTACGTGGACGGGTCGCTCGCGCAGACATGGGCGGGCGACAACACGACCTGGACGCGCTACTGCCGCACCGTATCCACGGGCACTCACACGTTCAGGTGGGAGTACTCGAAGGACTTCTCGATCTCCACGGGCTGGGACGCGTACCACCTGGACGACGTCACTCTCTACCTCCCCCACGTCGAGGTCTGCGACGACGGCAACACCACGCCCGGCGACGGATGCTCGTCCGACTGCCTGTCCGACGAGACCTGCGGGAACTCGTACGTCGATGCCGCCATGGGCGAGCAGTGCGACGACGGCGGGGCCTCGGGCGGGGTCGCGTGCAGGCTGGACTGCACGTTCCCCTCGTGCGGCGACGGCGCCCTGGGCTGGTCCAGGCCATTCGAGGGGTTCGAGACGGGCGACCTCTCCCAGCTTCCATGGACAACCGGGACGGGCAACTCCGAGTGGCGCGCCGTGAACAGCCCCTCGAACGCGCGGACCGGCCAGAGGCTCGCGGTGAGCCAGAACAGCGGCACTGACAGCACAACGGCGTGGATGCAGGTCCCGCTCACGACCGCTGCCGACGGCGAGATCTGCTTCTGGTACAGGGGCGAGAGCGAGTCCTGCTGCGATCACCTGAACTTCCTGGTGGACGGCTCGAACGTCATGTCCGCGAGCGGCACGATCGCCGCGTGGACGCAGGAGTGCACCGTCGTGACCGCGGGCAGCCACACGTTCAGGTGGGAGTACTCGAAGGACTTCTCGATCAGCACTGGCACGGATCGCTTCAGCCTGGACGACATCACCTTCCCCATGGTCGCCGAGGCCTGCGACGACGGCGGCACCGCGACCGGCGACGGCTGCAACTCGAACTGCATCGCCGAGTAGATCAGATCCACTGGGACACGAGGTCGCGGCACGCTGCGTCCACGCCCGCGTCGTAGTCTCCCACCTCGGCCGCGATCGCCTCGGCGTGCACGCGCCGCGCCGCGTGCCCGAGGTCCTCGACGCCCGAGAACAGGCCCGCCCTCCTGCCCAGCCTGTAGAGCCTGCGCTCGGCCGCGGGCAGGTCAAGGTAGGCGTCCACCATCCCGAGCAGTCTCGGGCCGTCGCCCGGCAGATCGCCGTCCAGATCGCCGATCAGGTTCAGGATGTGATCGGATCTCAGGGCCGTCCTCGCGCCGTCCCTCACGAGCCGCTCCACGAAGAGCCTCACCTCCTTCGCCTGGGCATCGTCGCCCAGCGGGCGGAAAGCCCCGCTCGCCTCGAGGCCTGTCAGGGGCGCCCGGTCCGTGACGGCCAGGGAGCGGAGCCGCGTGAAGTGCGGCCCGATCTCCGCGATGCACCTGGCCGACTCCTCGGCGTGCTCGACCGAGAGGTCCACGCCTCCCAGGCCCGGCATCACGTAGGCCGGAAGCTCGAGCCCGGCCCCGCTGGCGGCCCGCCCGCCCCTCACGCGCAGCCCGTGCGTGGCCCCCTTGCGGACGAGCGCCACCACCCGGTCGGATCCGCTCTCCACGCCCACGTGCACCCTGTCGAGCCCTGCATCCTCGAGCCTGCGGAGCCTCCCCGCACCTCGCGACGCGAGAGTCGCGGACCTCGCATACGCGGTCACGCGCGTGATCCCCTGGAGCCGCTCCCCGAGGCGGCGCAGCACCTTCTCGAGGTCCTCGGTGCGCATGGCGAGCGGATCCGCGTCCTGCAGGAACACCGTGCCCTGCCCGCGCCACAGCCATATGGCCGCCGCCTGCATGGCCGAGCCCTGGCCCTCGGAGCGCATGACAGAGGCCACCATCGAAGGCGAGACCGCGCCGCCCTGCCCGCCCCTCCAGGACTCCGCCCTGATCCGGTCGATTGCGGCCGCCACCTCGTCGATGTCGCCCATGACCTCGGCCGTCGTCCTCTTGGAGAAATCCCGGCCCTTGTACACGGGGCAGAAGGTGCACCCGTTCCAGGGGCAGTTCCGGCTCACGCGTATCAGCAGGCTGGCCGCCTCGCTCGGCGGTCTGATGGGTCCCTGCTCGAAGGTCAACGCGTCACCAGGGGCTGAAGACAACGGACCTCAGGTTGCGCCTCGAGTCCTCTATCGATCCGGACACGTCCGCGCGACCCTTTATGGCGGGCCCGTGGCCGGACAGCAGGAACTCCGGCGAGAGGCCGTCGAATCGGCCGAAGCTCTCCAGGAGCGTCTGGTAGCTTCCTCCGGGGAAGTCGCAGCGGCCGAACGCCCCTCCCGGGAACACCACGTCGCCCACGATGAGGGCGCGCGTCTTCTCCCAGAACAGGCAGACCGATCCGGGCGAGTGCCCTGGAGTGTGCATCACGTCGAGATCCAGGCCAGCGACCGTCACCTTGCCCGGGCTCAGGTCGATGGACACGTCGAGCTCCGGGGCCGCCGCGCCGAAGAACCTGAACATCATCCCGCCCTCGCCCTTCAGCCAGTCGCGCTCCCTGGGATTCATGCCGATCATGGCCCCGGACGCCGCGAACTCGGCGGCTCCCTCGACATGGTCCGGGTGGCCGTGCGTGATCAGCACGGCGGCAACGGCGGCCCCATCGAGGCCCGCGCCCTTCATGGCCGCGGTCAGGGAGCCCACGAGGTGGGACAGGCCGGGATCCACGACCACGAGGCCCGTGCCCTCCATCACGATCGCGTTGCAGTTGTTCTCGTTGCCCTGCCACTCGAAGAAGTGGAGGCCGTCGGCGAGCTTCTCGTGGGCGTGCTGGACGTGCTGTCGAATCATCGGTGAAGGCCCGCGAAGGGCACGATCATTCCATGCAGGTGGGATCCTTCTCCGGGTCGCATCCGGGCTTCTTGACCGAGTCGCCCGACTTCTTGACCTTCTTCTTGCCTCCGCCGCCACTGGACTGGCTGGCCTGGAGCGCGGCGAGCTGCTCCTCGAGGAGCTTCTTGGCCTTGAGCTCCTCGGCGGTCATGTCCTTCTCGTCCTTCATGCTCTTCAAGGAGACGAGCAGGTCGTTGATCTGCTTGGTCTTCTTCGCCAGCTCCGCGTCCTGGGCCTTCTTCTCTGCCTCGGCCTCCATGGCGATGCGCTGCTTCTCTGCCTCGTTCTTCTTGATGATGGACCTGATGACCAGCACGGTCGTCACCAGTATCGCCAGGAACACGCCACCGATCACGCCGTAGCCCCAGGTCGGGAAGCCCTTCTTGGCCGAGGCCTCGATGTTCTTGAGCTGCTCCTCGTGCTTCATGCGCAGCTCTTCTTCCTTCAGCCGCCCCTCCAGCTCGAGCTTCTTCTTCATCTCGAGCTCCGCGAGCTCCTTCTCGCGCTGCTTGCGCTCCATCTCCTCCTGCTCGGCCTTGATCCTGGCGAGCCGCGCCTGCTCCTCGCCCCTCCTGCGAGCGTCCTCATCGGCCAGGCGCCTGGCCTCCTCGGCCTCGCGCCGCTTGCGCTCCTCCTCCTCGCGGCGCTTGCGCTCCGCAGTCTCCTTGTCGAGACGCTCCTGCTCGAGGTTCATGAGATCCGAGAGCGCCGACTGGACGTTATCTACCTTTGGTTCCTGGGGCATGGCTTTGGGCAACCTCCAACGTGGCGATATAGTAAAAAACCCACTGCCTGCTGTCAATCGCCCCCCCGGCCGGCAACCCTTCCTTGCAACCACGCCTGCTCCGTGCTTGAATGGCGGCTCGCGACACAGGAGGTCCGGACACATGCGAAGGATATCAGGGCTCACTCGCCTCGCCGCGGCCGCGGCGCTCGTCCTGCCGGCCGCCTCGTGCGGCGCGGCTGCGGCCAAGGGCGGATACCAGGCCTACGAGCCGGGCTACTACTCCGAATCGAGCGGCATGGAGCCGCAGGACGCCTATGGCGGCTCGTACGGCGCTGCGACGGGTGCGGCCTACGGCATGCCCGCGCCGGCACCCGAGGAGATGGCCTACTCCTTCGGCGACGACATGATCGGCGGCGATCTCCTCAGGGCCGACACGCCGATGGACTACGCCAAGGCCATGCCTGTCGCCATGGACGGGCCGGTCTACGCGGATCTCGGCCTCAAGGACAAGGGCCAGCCCGCGACCGGGCCGGCCGCCGGCCCCGCGCCCGGGCCCGGGCCGGGTCCGCAGACGCCCGAGCCTCCGGTCGCGACGGACGCGGGCGGCAAGAAGGATCGCATCATGCTCTACGACGCCCAGATCGGCCTGGCCGTGTTCCGGGTGGAGGAGCAGCTAGAGGAGATCGAGAAGCTCGTGGACGGCTGGGGCGGGTACCTGCTCTCCATGGACACCTCGCAGATATCGTTCCGCGTGCCCGCGGACAAGTTCGACGAGGCGGTCGCGGCCGTGTCCAAGCTCGGGGACGTGACCTACAAGAACGTGACCGGGACGGACGTGACCGAGGAGTACATGGATCTCCAGATCCGCCTGGCCAACGCGCTGGTCATGCGCGACAGGTTCATCGAGCTGCTCGCACAGGCGAAGACCGTGGACGACTCGCTCAAGGTCGAGCACGAGATCGAGCGCATCACCGAGGAGATCGAGCTCATCAAGGGAAGGCTCAAGTACCTCACGGAGGCGTCCCAGTACTCGAAGATCACGGTCTACCTGTCGGTGAAGAAGAAGGCCAAGAAGCCGCTGCCTCCTCTCTATGCGCCGTTCCAGTGGATCCAGGACGTCGGCCTCGACACCCTCTTCGGGTTCTAGACCGGGAAGTGAGGTGGATGATGAAGCGCTCTACACGAAACGCACTCCTCGCGGCCACCATCGTGGCGGCCATGACGGCCGGGACGGGCTGCAAGCAGCACGTGAAGACACCCGCGGAGTTCGCGAAGATGGAGAACCCGGGCTACGCCTTCGAGTTCCGGGCCATAAGCCCGGACGAGGTGGTGATCGGCGTCCAGAGGAAGGCCAACGAGCCCAAGGGCGATCTCGCGTTCTGGACCTCGGTCTGGAAGGACAAGTA
>CAZGVR010000289.1:0-238 GCA_964528945.1 uncultured Myxococcales bacterium | reverse complement strand
CCCATCAAGGACTACGAGTTCGTCGAGACCAAGGACTTCACCACGGACGCGGGCCGTCCCGGATCGCTGCTCACCTTCACGAGCGAGGAGGAGGACGGCCTGTTCAGGCTGGTCGTCGGCCTCGTCGTCGTGAAGAAGAGCATCTGGATCCTGACGGCCGGAGGCAAGGACGAGGCCGTCAAGTCCCACGAGGCCGACATCATGGCGGCCTTCGAGTCCTTCAAGCCCTGACCAAGGC
>CAZGVR010000288.1:4559-5781 GCA_964528945.1 uncultured Myxococcales bacterium | reverse complement strand
ATGCGCGCTTCGCGCGACGCCCGTAAACCGCTATCAGTTAAACGGCTCTCGGGTGCTCTCACCCCAGAAGGCCAGGGAGAGAGCAATTCCGGGCGGCCGCGGGCCGTCGCCGGCGGCGTGAGTGATCTCTGTCGTCGGTCTTGGAGAGTGGCGCCGACGACGGCGATCACGCCAAGGCCCGCGAACAGTGGCCCTGAAACGCGAAGCCCCGACCTGGAGCGATCGGGGCCGTTGTTAAGCGGGGAGCCCGCTGAATTCCGCGGGCAAGGGAAAGTGGCTCCGGCAGACGGATTCGAACCGCCAACCTAGTGGTTAACAGCCACCCGCTCTACCGTTGAGCTATGCCGGAGTGGGCGGCGCAGTAGATAGAGCAAAATCAATGGTTAGTCAATCTTCCCGCCACCGGAGTTCGCGCGACGTTTCCTTGACTACTACCGTTTCGATCGTAGAAATACAGGGTGTCGGCCATGCATGCCAGTAATCCCCGGGGGCTGGGAAGGGCGGTTTCGTCGATCGCCGTGCTCGTGATCCTGGCGGCCTGCGGCACCTCGGGCATGACCGGCTTCGACACATGGACCGACCCGGACGGCGCGGGACGCGGCACGCTGACGCTCGTGGCCGACGGGCCGATCCTCCTCGGGTTGGGCGAGGAGACCACGATCGAGGGAACGTACCGGGACACGACCGGGGCCCTCTCGGACATCGACGTCACGGTGTCCCTCCAGGGGAACGCGTACGACTCGTCGCTCGGAGCAACCGATCTCGTGGCCGGAGTCGACGTCGTGAATGGCCAGTTCTCGATCCTCGTTCGTGCCGGCACGGTCGTCACCAGCTTCGTAGTGAGGGTCGTTGCCGCGGATGGGGCCATGGCAGAGGTCTCGGTAGAGGTTTCCGAACCGCCCTCGACGTCGCTGGTAGTTGGCGCCTCCTACTCCGGCAGGAGAACCATGGACTTCTACAGGCTGATCATCGCCCCCGGTGACGCAGGCGCCTGCTCGCTGCCGCCCGAAGTGCCGCTGCAGTCCATGACCACGCCCGACGCGACGCTTCCGGTCATGATCCCCCACCTCCCGGCCGGCATCCCGCTCGCGGTGTTCGTGTCGGGCGCCTGGTGCCCCGAGGGCGTGACCGACCCTGCGTCCTGCCCCTCCTGGACCAGGGGGTGCAGCGACGAGGTGGTCCCGCTCGAGGACTCGCCGGTGGCGGTCACGGTCACGCTCTA
>CAZGVR010000288.1:1504-4549 GCA_964528945.1 uncultured Myxococcales bacterium | reverse complement strand
ACGATCCGGCCGAGTTCGCGTCCTCGGCGTTCGATTCCACGGTCGCGATCGACACCGGGTCGCAGGCCGACGCCTGGGCAGGCGCTCTGCTCGCCCCGATGGGGGATATGGTCGACGATACGGGCGATCCTGCACGCTTCGTGCTCGACGGGGTCTATGCTCGGATTGCCGCCGAGATCGGCATCTCGGAGGCCGACGTCTTCGACGGAGCGCGGATCCTCTCGAGCCTCGACGGGGAAGTGTCTGCAGCCCTTGCCACGGGCGGCGGGGATCTGCCGGCCGGCATGGAAATGCTGAGAACGACGCTCTCCGGGGATCTGAGCCCCCTCATTATCGAAGGCGTGATCGACGGTGACTTCTGGGGTTCCACCGATCAGGTGGCAGTGCACAGGATCGTGCGGATCGGCGGGCCCCACCTGCTCCTGGACGCGTCCATGGTGCTCACGGCGCTGCCGGCGTCGGCCGACGTCGCGATCTCCTACGAGCACGACGTCGCGAGCCTGGCTGACCACCTGCTCCCGGCGGGCCTGGGAGAGGTCATGCTGGCCGTGCTGGTCCAGGGCACGATCCCGTCGCTCGGCGTCCCGCCGGGAACCTCAGGGATGGGTCCGGTGCTCGCGTGGCTCGAGGCGAGCCTCGACTGCTCGGTCGTGGGCCACGTGCTCTCCACCGCGGCAACGGTCTCGACCCTGACGGACGAGGCCTGGTACACGGCGGCCTGCACACAGGTGCTCTCCGACGTCGCAGACAGGATCTCGGACACTGCCGACGCCCTGGATGCTGCCCATCCCGCGCTCGGGATGGCCGGGACCTGCGACTTCCTGGACGGGACCGGGTACGCGAGGCCAGATCACTCATGCGCTGGCCAGGTGGAAGGCGTGACCTGGGGCGGCCTGGAGCTTGCCGGCTCCAGCTCCATCGTGCTCGAGAGGCCGCCCGTCGTGCCGGATTGAATAAAAAGGGGCGTGCTCAGTCCGGGATCTGCTATCTTTTGCAGAATCCCATGCCCTAGGGGCACGCTGGAGGAAGAGGATCAGATCATGCTCGCAACGAACAGATCGGTCACCGGGGCGGCGCATTTCTCGCCAGTGACGGCCCTCCTGCTAGCTCTCGCCCTGGCCTGGATCCCTGACCCTGCAGCGGCCCAGGCACCGCCCCCTTCCGCACCGCCGCCAGGCACGGCCACGGGCCAGCCGCCCACCAAGCAGGGGTTCCTGAAGGCCTACAACTTCAAGCCGACCCTCTACTGGGGCGCGGGACTGGGCGTGGACATCCTGCCTGCCAAGGACGCGGTATGCCCGACCGGCGTGTCCACCTGCATCGGGGCCCCGGTCGGAGGCGGCTTCGAATTCCACATGGGCGCCAGGTTCCACTACCTGATCGCCGCGGACATCACGTACGACGCCTTCTTCTTCCCGCAGAAGAGGAACACGTACAACAGGGCCACGCTACAGAACGTGCGCCTGGACCTGCGCGTGTACCTGCTCTCCGGCGCCAACCTCGAGGTCTTCCTGTTCGGAGGCGGCGGGATCGCGTTCTTCGGTGACGAGTACAAGATCGACGGCACTGGCGGAGGCTTCGGGGCAGGGGCAGGGCTGGAGCTCAGGCCGAGCCTGGGGTTCTCCTTCGACATTACGGCCGGGTACAGGGGGGCCATATTCAACAAGATCGACACGGACTTCGGCACAACCGAGACCGTGGCCCACGATGCATTCCTGCACGGCGTCTTCATCATGATGCAGCTGCAGTTCCACTACGTGTTCTCGAAGTAGACGGCCGTCGGGCGGACGCCGCCTCGACACCCGTGCGCGCCGTGCTTGACCGCGGGCCGCTTCTGAGGATAAGTCATCGCTCATGCAGAACGCTTCCGAGCGCCAGATCCTGGACAAGGCAGGGATCAGGCGGGCACTCAAGAAGATGGCGGCCGAGATCGTGCTCTCGAACCCGGATCTCGCGCGAGTCGCCTTCGTGGGGATCCTGAAGCGCGGCGTGCCGCTCGCCGAGAGGATGGCATCGTTCATCGAGGAGAGCGAGGGCGCGAAGGTCCCCGTGGGGATCCTGGACATAACCCTGTACCGCGACGACATCGGCCTGGCGCATCCCAACCCGGTCGTGAGGCCGACGGAGCTGCCCTTCGAGCTCAAGGGGCTCACGATCATCCTGGTCGACGACGTCCTGTACACTGGACGCACGGTGCGCGCGGCGCTCGACGCGATCATGGACTTCGGCAGGCCGTCGGCGATACGGCTCGCGGTCCTGATCGACCGCGGGCTGCGCGAGCTTCCGGTCCGCGCCGACTTCGTGGGCAAGAAGATCACGACAACGGGCGACGAGGACGTGCTCGTACAGCTCGAGGACGTGGAGGCGAGGGATCGCGTCCTGGTCCGCAGGGTCCCATCGGAAGAGAGGCCCCGGAGCCCGGAGGAGTGACATGGGGTCCATACCCTCGAACAAGCCGTTCCCCCACAGGCACCTGCTCGGGATAGATCATCTCGACCGGAGCGACATAGAGATGGTCCTGGACACGGCGGTCGCCATGGCCGAGATCGGGCGGCGCCGGGTCAAGAAGGTACCGACCCTCCGGGGCATGACGGTCGTGAACTTCTTCGCCGAGCCCTCGACCAGGACCAGGATGAGCTTCGAGGTCGCCGAGAAGAGGCTCTCGGCCGATGCGCTCGGCTTCTCGCCGTCCACGTCCTCCTTCAGCAAGGGCGAGACCCTGCTGGACACTGTCAGGAACATCATGGCCCTCGCGCCGGACGTGGTCATAATCCGGCACGGCGTCTCGGGGGCGCCTCACCACATCGCGCGCCACATAGATGCAGCGGTCATCAACGCCGGCGACGGCACGCACGAGCACCCGACCCAGGCCCTGCTCGATGCGTACACCATGCGGGACAAGCTAGGCCGCCTCGAGGGCCTGGAAGTGCTGATCTGCGGGGACATAGCCCACTCCCGGGTCGCGAGGAGCAACATGCTGCTCCTCGGCAAGATGGGCGCCAGGGTGACGATCTTCGGCCCCAGGACCATGATCCCGCCCGGCGT
>CAZGVR010000288.1:982-1494 GCA_964528945.1 uncultured Myxococcales bacterium | reverse complement strand
GGCGTGTCTGCGGCCTGCGGCGCACTCGTGCACTCCGCGACGCTCGACGGCGCGGTCCGGGGCAAGGACGTCATCATGATGCTCCGCATCCAGAAGGAACGGCTCGGCGAGCCGCTCATCCCGTCCGACCGCGAGTACTCGATGCTCTACGGGCTCGACGAGCGCGTCATGGAGCACGTGCGCCGGGACGCGCTGGTGATGCACCCGGGCCCGGTGAACAGGGGGGTGGAGCTCGCGCCGGAGGTGGCCGACGGCGACAGGTCCGTGATCCTCGAACAGGTGGAGAACGGCGTTGCCGTGAGGATGGCCGTCCTCTACCTCCTCTGCCACCCCCAGGAGCAGGTGGAGGCTTGAGAGACCCCCTGATGAAGCGTCCGGCACTGCGGGACGTCAAACGAACCTGATCCCGGGGAGGCGAGAACCGCCTCCCGGGCTGGAAGGAGAGTCGAGATGAACGGAGCACGAGAGATCGCCGTCAGGGCTGCGGCCCTCGTCGTCCTGCTCGCGGCCGG
>CAZGVR010000288.1:0-972 GCA_964528945.1 uncultured Myxococcales bacterium | reverse complement strand
GGACACGGGCCGTGGAGGGCAGCGAGATCAAGGAGATCAAGGCCGTCGGCACGATCCCGGCGAAGACGGACGATGTCTGGGCCTACCTCATAGAGTCGAAGACCTTCCTCAAGGTCATGCCCGACGTTGTCGCCTCGAAGAACATAGGCTCCTGCGGCGACACGTGCGCGTACTACTACCAGAAGCTCCATCACCCGCCGCTCAAGGACAGGATCTACGTTCTCAAGATCCAGTGGGAGGTGAAGGAGGACGAGAAGGGGCTGAAGACCTACAAGCGCTGGTGGAAGGCGACCAAGGAGAAGAGCCCGCCCGATGCCGGGGAGGCGCTCCTGCTCGAGAAGATGTCCGGCAGCTGGAACCTGGTGCCCGCGGACGATGGGAGCTCGACCAAGCTCACGTACCGCAACCACGTGGAGATGGGAGGAGTCGTGCCGGTCGCGCTGGTCAACCCGGCGGCCGTGTCGAACGCCTACGTCTTCATGAAGAACCTCAAGAACGCCTTCAAGAAGTAGCCATCACGGCAGCTCGTGCCGCCACTGCCAGAACCTCTCCATCGCCTTCTTCCAGGTGCGGGATTCCGCTAGCGCCCGGCCGGCGCGACCCATGGATTCGCGCAGCCCTGGGCTATCCACCAGCGCACGGACGTGGCTCGTGAACTCGGCCGTCTCCTCGACCGACGTGACGAACCCCGAGACGTCCTTCCGGATTATCTCCTTGGGACCGCCGACGTCGCTCACGATCACGGGCAGCCCCGAGGCCTGCGCCTCCAGGACCACGTTGCCGAAGGTGTCGGTGGTCGACGGGAAGACGAACACGTCCGCGCTCGCGTAGCACCTGGCGAGGTCCTCGCCCTTGAGATAGCCCAGGAAGTACACACGCTCGCCCGCGGACTTCTTGCGGAAGCTCTCCATGTAGGGGCCATCCCCTGCGATGAGGAGATTCACGTCCAGGCCGATTGCCCTGAGCTCCCTG
>CAZGVR010000287.1:1541-5784 GCA_964528945.1 uncultured Myxococcales bacterium | reverse complement strand
GTCCCCAACGCGGAGCAGGACGAGCCCTACCACACCTACCACCACGCATTCATGGTTCTCGAGGGCGACTACGAGGCGGAGGGGCACAGGTCAGCGAGGCGCCTCCCTGGATGGGAGGTGCTCCCGCTCTCCGAGGAGCCCTTCTACAACGACGACTGGTATCCGCCTGCCACCGTGCCATCGCCTGCTCTGGTGAACATCGAGGGCGACTCCCGCCCGGAGATCGTCGCGCCGATCCCGGACGGGTACGTCTACGCGATCTCACCGGACGCCGGGCTGCTCTGGAGGTTCGACTACTCCCGCGGCGCCCCGATCATGTACGCCTCGGAGGTGGCGGTCGCGGATCTGGGCGGGGACGGCAGGCCCGAGATCTTGTTCGGGACCTACGGAGAGGCCGGAGGCGACGGGCACCTCGTGATCCTGGCCTCGAACGGGGAGAGGGTCCACGACATCGAGCTTCCTGGTCAGGATGGCGGCAGCGGCAACGGGGTAGGCCCGGCCGCTGCACCCACGATCGCGGATCTGGACGGCGACGGGGACCTGGAGATCCTCATCCTGACCATCGACCACGGGCTCGACATCTACACGGTTCCCGGGTCGTCCTGCTCGTGCACTCCCACTGGAGCGGACACGGCGCTCTACTGCGGCCTGTGGCCCACGGCACGCGGCAACTATCTCAGGAACGGAAGGATCCCGGGGACATGACGGGCCGCGGGCCTGTCCGGACCGTGGCGGCGGTCCCCGTGCTGCTCGCGATATCGCTCGCTGGCCGCGCGTGGCCGGCAGAACAGCCTGACTTCGACAAGCTCGTGGATCCACTCAGGGCCGAGGCCGGTCCACTGATCTCCCCTCCCATTGGCGCCGTGCCCTCGAGCGGGGCATGGGCCGGGCTGGGGTTCCTCTACGGCAGGCGTGATGTGGGTAGGACCGAGTACAGGCTGATCGGCACGCGGCTGGTCCTCGGCGGCGAGTGGAGCCCCATCGGCCTCGGCGTGCTGGGGATCGGCGCGAGCCTGGTCGCGCTCCAGACCACGACCCTTGACACGAGGCTCGAGACCGACCTCGACGACTGGCGCACTGCGCTCGACCTGGGAGAGCTCAGGGTGCACGTCAGGTTCATGGCCCTCCGCCTGACCAGGGGAATCGCGGAGATCGCCCTCACCCCGTTCTTCAGGCTGGGGCTTCCCACGGACACGTCGCGCACCAACTGGGAAAGGGACCAGCCGCTGAGGCGAGTGCTCGACGACCGCGTCGCGCTCGCACCGTACTTCCTGATCGAGCCCGGCGTGAGCTTCGCCGTGACCATGGGTCCGGCCACCCTCTACACGCACCAGGCCCCGATCCTCTCGGTCATCCACGAGGAGAAGTTGCACTTCCTCTGGTCCATGCACTTCGGCGTGGGCTTCTCGATCGCCGGGATCCTGGAGCTCGTGGCCGAGGCATCGGGGTTGCTCCGCGCCACGCGTGACTACCGGGACCGGCATTTCCATGCCTTCGCCCTCTGCCCGGGGATAAGGGTGAAGAAGGGACCCTTCTCCTACGAGATCTCCTCGCGGATAGGGCTCACGCCGGACGCGTACCACGCGTACGGGGACTTCACGGTGGCCTTCGTGGTGGCCTGGCATCCGGCCGGGAAGGCCAAGTGAGCGGTGCGCGGCGTTTCAAGGTGAGCGGGGGGCACTATTGGTGTGGAAAGCGGAGAGGAGAACAGTCAATGTCGCTGGATATCGTAGTCACACCAGAGGGAGGCAAGAAGGTCGACGCCAGGTTCCTCGGGTTCACGGTGCACACGGACCAGTCGAGGGAGGGCGGCGGCGAGGGGTCCGCGCCCGAGCCCTTCATGTACTTCCTGGCCTCGATAGCCACCTGCGCAGGGATCTACGTCGTCGGCTTCTGCCAGGGCAGGGACATACCCACGGATGGAATCCGCCTGGTGCAGCGGCACGAGTTCGACGAGAAGACCGGGCGGCTCACGAGCGTGAAGCTGGACGTCGAGGTCCCGCCCACATTCCCTGCCAAGTACGTGAAGGCGCTCGAGCGGGTGGCGTCGCTGTGCACGGTCAAGCGGACCATCGAGAACCCGCCATCGTTCGAGGTCGAAGCCAGGGTGGTGGGCTGACCGTCACTGCGCTTCCCCGCCGCCCCCGCCCCCCCCGCCGCCCGTGGACTCCTTCTCGAGAGGAGTGCCCTTGAGCGCGCAGTTCTCTGCGCATGGCCATGCCTGCTCGGTCCAGCACGCCTCCGCGCACATCCAGGGATCCTCGCCCCAGTCGCCGGCCTTGCCGCACTGCTTGTCGCACTTCGCGGCCTGCTGGATGCAGGAGTCCACGCACCACGATCTCTTCTTCGTCAGATGGACCACGCAGTTCGCGAGGTATGTCTTCACGGACTCCTCCATGCACTCGCCGTGCACGGCAACCGCGTCGAACTCGGGCGGCGGGATCACCTCCACGACCTCGGCCACCTCCGCCCCGGCCTCGGGGTCGTCCGCTTCCACTTCGGGATCCTCCCCCTCCTCCTGCGCGCCGGCTTCGGGCGTCGAGGCCTGGGCATCCCCGGCCACCGGCTGTTCCGCTCCGCCTTCCCATGGCGCCCCGGTGTCCCAGGGACCGGGCAGGGACTTCACGGCTCCGTCGCACCAGGCCTCGGTCTTCTTCAGGCCTTTCACCGTGCACTTGTCCCAGAGGGCCGCGCCCATGACGTCCGGTCCGGGGGCGTCTCCGAGCGAGGCCGCGTCGAAGAACAGGACGAATGGCTTGAACGCGAACGTGACCGTGACCGTGGCAGATGGCCTGTAGTCCTGGTTGTACTTGACGCGAGGGATCTTGATCGCCTTGCGGATGCAGCCCTCGAGGGGCTGGTTCTTGAAGGTGTCCTTCTCGATGGATACCGACTTGGCCGGGCCGGCGGCCTGCCCCGCGCCGAGCTTGAAGGCCACCGTGACCTTTCCCTTGCCGTCGATCCCCCACCTGTAGTGGGTGTCCGCACACTCCTGGACCGGGCCTCCCAGCTTTCGCACGAAGGACTTGACCGACCGCACGTGCTCGGAGTTCACGTTCCAGGGCTGGGCATCGAAGCTCACGCCTAGTGCCTGCTCGTCCATCTCGACCGCGCGCCTCACGAAGAACGAGAGCCTCGCTGCCGTGGGGTCGCGCTGGCCGTCGTCATCGATGGGCGCGACCCAGATCTCGTGCGCGCCGCTCTTGAGGCCCCCGAGGCCAGCCTTGAAAGCTCCCTTTCCCTTGATCACGTGCGGGTCCTTCTCGTCGTCGAACCACCACCTGTATCCTGCTATCCGCCCGTCCTCGTCGGTTCCTCCCGCGACAACGGACAGGGATCCCGAGGAGTGGGCGAACTTCTGGATGGTGGTGTCGGGCGGCGGCGCGATCCTGGGATCCATGCCGGCGATCAGCACTGCCATGGCGGCAGCGGACTCGAGGCCGGCCCAGTCCCGCGCGGCGCCCCGGCCTGCCGGCAGGGCGGTCACGGAAGGGACCAGGGACGTGCTGGCCAGGAGGAGCGAGGCAAGCGCTGGTGCGCCCGGATCGATCTGGCGAAGCGATGAGGCCATCGCCTCGATCGAGACCGGGTTCGTCCACGTCGCCGACGCCGGCGGGTCGGCGTCCCACGCTTCCTTGGGATCCTTCTTCCGCTTGCCTGCCGGTGGGGATGCGAGCGACGCGAGGATTTCCCCGGAGGACCACCAGGGAAGGGCCATGCCCTGTTCCGCCCCGTCCCCGGCGCCTGCGAGATCGTGGTTGACGTCCAGGCGTCCGAGCACCCAGTTCAGGCGAGCGGCGATCGAGAGCAGGCCATCCCCGTCCGTCGTTGCCGGGTCCAGCGCAGAGAGATCCGCCGCCAGGCGAGTGCAGGCAAGCCTTGTGCGCTGTATCTCGAGGCCGAGGAGCGCAGCGTCCGCCTTTGCCAGCGTTGCCTTATCGGCCAGGACGTCCTTCCACGAGGCCTCCGGATCCTGCCCCTGGGTGCCGTCCGGAGGTCCGGCCGCGGCGATGGACTCGACGGGCTCGAGGTCGGGCGGCGCGGTCATGGCCGCTCCCAGGAAGGCGGCGTCGGCCGCCAGGAGGACGGCGGCGGCCTGCCGGTCCACGCCGGAGAGAGAGGCTCTCACCGCACCGGCCGCGAGCACGGCCGCGATCGAATCGGCATCCTTGACGAAGGCTCCGCCCCTGCGCCTCACCGCGAGCAGCGGCCGGGCGCCGTCCGTGCCCTGGGACTTCGTCTC
>CAZGVR010000287.1:0-1531 GCA_964528945.1 uncultured Myxococcales bacterium | reverse complement strand
TGCTCGCGGCCACCGAGGACGATGGTCCCGACCGACTTCTCGAGCACGTAGAGCGGCGCCCGGTCGGCAGGCGCGGCCTCCCCAGGCCCGGGCAAGGCCGGTCGCTCGCCCGGTCCGAGGATGGCCGGGGCCAGTGCGAGGAAGGAGACCGCGGATGCTCCTGCAAGGGGCGTCCTGTGCGTGCCGTCAGCGAGGATCGCGACCGTGCAGCTCTCCTCCACGGCGGCGACCGCCGCCGGATCCTCCCCGCCCGCGCGGACCACGATCGTGCTCATCTCGCGCCAGGCCTCCCCGGATACGGCGGCCGCGAACGCGTTTCCCGCGGCGATCCCTCCCGGCAGCTCGCCCCTCGGGATCGGTATCTCCACGAACACCGGCCCGGTTGCCCCTGCAGGCACCGTGACGTTCACGAGGCGGCCGATGCGGATCGCTGCCCCCGTGGGAGGCAGGCTTCCCGCCGTGATTATCCTCGCCGTGACCGACGTGCCGCCCTGCCCGCTGCCGGCAGGAACGTGCAGGACGACGCGTCCGTCGAGGTCCGAGCGGCCACCCTCGGCGAGGTCTATCGAGGCCTCGAGGACCGGGCGAGGCGCGCCGGCCGCGTCTGCCCCACCGCCCGGGCTCGTGATCGCGGGCTTTCCCTTGCGGTCGTCCGGTCCACGCTCGCCCGAGCAGGCCTCGAGCGTGAGAGCGATGGCCATGGCCCCAGTGATGATCCTCCCACCAGTCATCGCACGTATCTTTTCGCCGGTGCGGGTGCCCGAGTCAAGTTATACTCGGGCCGGAGGCGATGTCCGGGATGCTCCGGCTGGTCAGGCGATTCATCGTGGAGCACGGGATGATCCCCCGTGGCGCGCACGTGCTCGCCGGGGTCTCCGGAGGACCGGACTCGATGGCCCTCCTGGACGTCCTCTCGAGGCTGCGCGAGACGCTGGGGTTCGGACTCTCCTGCGCGACCGTCGACCACGGCCTGAGGCCCGGCACGGACCTGGAGGCAGGCCTCGTGGAGAGGGAGGCGTCCGCCCGGTCGGTCCCCTGGATCCTCCTGACATGCGACGCGCGTGCCGAGGCCGCGCGCAGGGGATCCGGGATCGAGGAGGCGGCCCGCGATCTCAGGCTCGGCCTCCTCGGCGAGGCGGCGCGCGCGGCCGGCGCGACGAGGATCGCGCTCGGCCACACGCTCGACGACCAGGCCGAGACCGTGATCATGCGGCTGGTGAGGGGGACCGGGCTGAGGGGGATCGGCGGCATCCCGGTTACGCGGGACGGGATCCTGATCCGACCGCTCCTCTGCGTCGATCGCAGCCGGATCCTGCGTCACCTGGATAGGATGCGCGTACCCTGGATGGAGGACCCGAGCAACTCGGACCGACGGTTCCTTAGGAACCGCATCAGGCACGACGTCCTGCCCGCGCTGGAGGCGTGCCAGCCCGGCGTGGCAGCCAGGCTGGCATCGGTGGCAGCCGAGACGCACGACACAGTCGTCCTTCTCGACGCGGTGGTGCGAGAGACGGTGGGGCGGGTCGCTCGG
>CAZGVR010000286.1:3780-5784 GCA_964528945.1 uncultured Myxococcales bacterium | reverse complement strand
CCATGCCGCTCGCGATATTCGCAGGGCTCGTGCCCGTCACCGTGGGGGGGATGGGCACCCGGGACACGGCCCTGGTCGTGCTCATGAAGGGTGTCGTGCCCGAGGCGACCACGGTCGCGGCCGGGCTGATCTACTCGCTCCTCGCGTACTGGATGCTCTCGATCCTGGGGCTCCCGTTCCTCAGGATGGAGCTCGGTCCGGGCCTGCGCGATCCGGTCGGCGAGCCGCCGGATCCCCGGCCGCCGGGCTGAAGCCCACGGCTCGGCGCACGACGTACAGGGGCAGTCCTCGCGCCTCCCTGCCGAGGCGATACGCGTACTCGCCGACCACTCCCAGCGAGGCCATGACCAGGCCGCTCAGGAGGGTGATCCCGGCTCCCAGCAGGGCCTGGGCGAGCGGCAGGTGCGTTCCGGCCATGGCCAGGGCGACGAGCACGATCGCCGCGGCGACGCCGGCGATGGACAGGGCGCAGCCGGCAGCACCGACGATCCGGACCGGGAGCGCGCTCATGGAGGTCACCGCGTCGAGCGCGAGCCCGACCTGGCGGCCCGTGCCGTACTTGGTCCTGCCGGAGAACCTGGGCTCCCGGTCGAACTCCACGGTCTCCTGACGGCCTCCCACCCACGCGGCAAGGCCCCTCAGGAACCGGCCCCGATCGCGGGCCGAGCGGATGCTGTCGATCACCTGGCGCGAGAGGAGGCGGAACCCGCCGGCATCGGCCACTATAGGCGCGTCCGATCCTGCGCGCAGCGCCCTGTAGAACAGCCACGCGAGCGCCCGCTTCGCGGCCGGATCCCCGCACCTCGACCTCCTCTTCGCGTGGACCACGTCGCGGCCGCCCATCCATGCCTCGACGAGCCTCGGGATCACCTCGGGCGGGTCCTGCAGGTCCGCGTCCATGATCACGACCGCGTCCCCGGAGGCCCAGTCCAGGCCGGCGGCGCACGCCGCCTCCTGGCCGAAATTCCGGGAGAGGGAGAGGACCTTCACGCGCGGATCCCCGGCCGCGACGTCCTCGATCAGCTCGAGGCTGCGATCCGTGCTCCCGTCGTCCACGAACAGCATCTCGAGATCGAAGGCGCCGGATTCGCCTGCACTCGTGGCGACGGCGGACAGGCGCGCGTGCAGCTCGCGGATCGATCCCTCCTCGTCGAGGACCGGGATCACGACCGACACGACCGGGCGCCTATCCTCGCGCGGGGCAGACATTGCGTGAAGGGGAGAGTAGCACCGCGCCGGGGCGATTGACCATCCACCCCCGGTGGGATAAATAGTGGCGTTCCGTCCGCCGCCGGCGGACCTTCCACGACTGGAGAACCGGATGAAGAAGTACGCGACCGCGGACATCCGCAACGTGGCACGCGTGGGCCACATCGGCTCGGGCAAGACATCGATCGGGGAGGCCTTCCTCTTCATGTCGGGGCTCAACAGCCGGCTGGGCTCGATTGTGGACGACCCCTCCATGCTCAACTTCGAGCCCGAGGAGAATGATAAGAAGGCCACGATCTCCACCGCGTTGGCCTCGTCCGAGTGGAGGAAGAAGAAGCTCACCGTGCTGGATACCCCCGGCGACGCGAACTTCTTCCTGGACGCGCTGAACTGCCTGACCGCAGCCGACTGCGGCGCTATCGTCGTGAGCGCCGTCGACGGCGTCCAGGTCCAGACCGAGACCGCCTGGCAGCACGCCGAGGAGAACCGGATCCCCTGCCTGGTCTTCATCACCAAGATGGACAAGGAGCGCGCGGATGCGCGCGGGACGCTCGCGGACGTGAGGGCCACGCTCACGCAGGCCGCCACGCCGATCCAGATCCCGATCGGCAAGGAGGACTCGTTCGCGGGCGTGGTCGACCTCTTGAGGATGAAGGCGTTCAGGTACGCGGCCGACGGGTCCGGAAAGGCGACGGAGGAGGAAATCCCCGCCGACCTCAAGGACGAGGCGGCCGAGGCGCACGAGGAACTGGTGGACGCGGTCGCCGGGACCAGCGACGATCTCACGGAGAAGTA
>CAZGVR010000286.1:0-3770 GCA_964528945.1 uncultured Myxococcales bacterium | reverse complement strand
AATTGTTACAAAGAGACTCGCTCGGCCGGCACAGCCAAAAAGGAAACTCTTATCCTTCAGCCCCGATCTCAATCCGATCGAACGGATTTGGAAGCTGACGCGGCGTCTCTGTACGCACAATCGATACTTCCCTGAACTGGAGGAACTGGTGGACGCGGTCGCCGCGACCAGCGACGATCTCACGGAGAAGTACCTCGAGGCAGGGGAGCTGGGGGCCCAGGATCTCGAGAAGGGCCTGAGGACGGCCATCGCCGGCTGCAAGCTCGTGCCCGTGCTCTACGGCTCGGGCAGCAGTAACCAGGCGGTGTCCCCGCTGTTCGACTTCGTCGTGGACGCCTTCCCCTCGCCGGCCGATCGTCCGGCCCGCAAGGTGACATTGGCCGGCGAGCCCGGGGAGCTCCAGCCCGATCCCGCGGGCCAGTTCGCGGGCCAGGTGTTCAAGACCACGGTCGACCAGTTCATCGGGACGCTCTCCGTGGTCAGGGTCTGGTCGGGCACGGTGAGGTCGGACAGCACCTACCTGAGCGCGCGCAACGGCGGCAAGGAGCGCTTCGGCAAGGTCCTCGGGCTCATCGCCAACAAGCAGGAGGACCTGAGCGAGGCGGTAGCCGGCGACATCTTCGCCGTGGCCAAGCTCAAGGACACGTCCACGGGCGACACGCTGAGCGACGAGAAGGCCAAGGTCGTGTTCCCGGATCTCCCGAAGGTCGAGCCGCTCATCAGCTTCGTCCTCAAGCCCAAGAGCAAGGCGGACGCGGGCAAGATCGGGACGTCGCTCCAGCAGCTCGTGCGCGAGGACCCGGCGCTCTCGGTCACGCGCGATCCCGAGGCCGAGGAGCTGCTGGTCTCGGGTCTCGGCGAGGACCACATCCGCATCACGGTCAAGAAGCTCCAGCGCAAGTTCAACGTCCAGGTCGACCTGCTCCCGCCCAAGATCCCCTACCGCGAGACCATCACCAAGAAGGTCCAGAACATAGAAGGGAAGCACAAGAAGCAGACGGGCGGGCACGGGCAGTTCGGCGTGTGCTACGTGCACCTCGAGCCCTGCAAGGACGAGACCGGCAAGCCCGCCTACGAGTTCCAGAACGCCATCGTGGGCGGCGCCATCCCCAAGAACTGGATCCCCTCGGTCGAGAAGGGGATGAAGGCCGCCATGGAGCGCGGCATCATAGCCTGGTTCCCCGTCGTGGGCGACAGGGTCATCCTCTACGACGGCAAGTTCCACGACGTCGACTCCTAGGACATGAGCTTCCAGCTCGCCGGATCCAAGGCATGGAAGGCTGGCGCGCCGCTCGCCGGCCCGGTCATCCTCGAGCCCATCATGGAGATGGAGATCACCTGCCCCGAGGAGAACATGGGCGACATCATGGGCGACATCTCCGGCCGTCGCGGCCGGGTCCTGGGATCCGAGTCCAGGGGCAAGAAGATCGTGATCAAGGCGACCGCGCCCATGTCGGAGGTCTTGAGGTACGCGGGCGACCTGAAGAGCATCACGGGCGGGCGCGGCAGCTTCACCATGCGCTACTCGCACTACGAGACCGTGCCGCCGAACATGACCGACAGGGTCATCGCCGAGGCGGGCAAGCCGAGCGGCGGAGAGGAAGACGAATGACCGGCAACCACTTCGTCTGGGACGTGGACCCGATCCTCGTGACCGTGCCGCAGTCCTGGCTCCAGGTGATCGGGCTGGTCGCCGGCGTGGTCCTCGGCGCGCTCGCGGCCAGGTACTTCTGGCGCGCGCGCAAGCACGGCAGCGAGGAGGACCGCGGCATCGCGAACACGCTGGCCACTGTGGCGGTGGTCGCCATCGCGGTCGTCTTCATCGTGAAGCGCCCGCTGGAGATCCGGTACTACGGCGTGCTGTTCGCTGCCGCCCTGTTCTCGGGCTACTACATAATGCGCTGGCAGTTCAGGAGGGGCGGGTACGGCGACGAGAAGGCCGAGAGCCTGTTCCTGTACGCTGCGCTCGGCATCATCATCGGCGCCAGGCTCGGACACGTGATCTTCTACGAGCCCGAGCGCTTCTTCGCGAACCCCATGGAGGTCTTCAAGATCTGGAACGGCGGGCTCGCGAGCCACGGCGCGACCATCGGCGTCATGATCGCGTTCTTCCTGTTCAGCAGGAAATGGAAGATCCCTTACGTCGAGGTCACGGACCGCATGGCCATGTCCGTGGCGCTCTGCTCCGGGCTCGTGCGCATCGGCAACTTCATGACCTCGGAGATCGTGGGCCGCACGACGGACCTGCCCTGGGCAATCGTGTTCCCGAGGGCCCAGGTCGCGTACGCGAGCCTGCCGCGGCACCCCAGCCAGATCTACGAGGTCCTGATGAGCGTCGCGGTCTTCGGCATCCTGTACTTCACGGACAGGAAGCTGAAGGAGAGCCGGCCCAGGGGCCTCCTGAGCGCCATGATGCTCATCGGCTACTTCACGCTCCGGTTCGTGGTCGAGTTCTTCAAGGCCGAGCAGGTAGAGGCGCTCGAGCGCGCCCACTCGCCTCTCACCATGGGCCAGTACCTCTCGATCCCCTTCGTCCTCGGCGGCCTGGTGTGGCTGATCTTCGCGCTCAGGAAGGGCCCGCACCTGCAGGCCGCCGAGTCCGCCGCCGAAGGCGATGGCGGCGAGGAGCGGTCCTTCTACAGGAAGAAGAAGCGGAAGAAGTAGGCCTGGCTAGGACGTGCCCTGGCCGCCTGCGAGCGCCGCGGCCAGGTCCGCGGGCGCGAACGCGCCCCTCTCCGTGACGATCCTCCCGATGAGCCTCGCGGGCGTCACGTCGAACGCCACGTTCGCGACGGGCACGTTCTCCGGCACGATGCGGGTCGATCCGACGTGCGTCACCTCGGCCGCTGGGCGGTCCTCTATGGGGATGGCCTCGCCGTCCGGTGTGGCGAGGTCCACGGTCGAGACCGGGGCTGCGACGTGGAACGGCACGTGGTGCTCGCGCGCCATGACCGCCAGCGGGTAGGTCCCGACCTTGTTCGCGGCATCTCCGTTGCGCGCGATGCGATCCGCTCCGACGATCACGACGCTCACGACGCTGCGCCTGAGGAAGGTCGCGGCGTTCGAGTCCGGGATCACGGTCACGTCGAACCCGTCCCTGGCGAGCTCCCAGGCCGTGAGCCGCGCGCCCTGCAGGAAGGGACGCGTCTCGTCCGCGAGGACCCGCACCTTGCGGCCCGACTCGCGCGCGGCCCGGACGACCCCGAGCGCGGTCCCGTAGCCGCCGGTCGCGAGCGCGCCCGCGTTGCAGTGCGTGAGGATCGTGACGGGATCCGGAAGGAGCGCCGCGCCGTGCCTGCCGATCGCGCGGCACACCCCGACGTCCTCTCGCAGCCGGTCCTCGGAGGCCGCGATCACGGCGTTCACCCGCTCGCGCGGGTCCTTGCCGGATGACGCGCGCCAGGCGGCGAGCGCCCGGTCCACGCCCCACCTCAGGTTCACCGCCGTCGGCCGCACCGAGGCGAGCATGGCGGCCGCGTCCTCGACCATGCGGTCCCGGTTCATTGCGCCGCGGCCAACCGCGGCGCGGGCCGCGAGCGCGACGCCCATGGCGCCCGCGATGCCGATCGCGGGAGCGCCGCGGATCACCATCCTCCTGATCGCGCCCGCCACCGCCTCGGGCTCGGACAGCCGGACGTATATCTCCCTCTCGGGAAGGAGCCGCTGGTCGATCATCTCGACCGCGTCGCCGTCCCACCGGATCGTGAAGAAAGTCTGTCCCGTGAGCGAGAGGACCTCGTCCCTGGTCATGGCTTCCAGTCCTCGGGCAC
>CAZGVR010000285.1:0-5800 GCA_964528945.1 uncultured Myxococcales bacterium | reverse complement strand
GTCGCATCCCACGGCCCAGCGGCGGCCGGGCACGAGGCGGCCGCCGCGGCCCGAGGCTGACGTGACCGTGCACTCGAGGCAGGCCGCGCCGGGGACCTCGCCCGGCGCGGTGATGCAAGGCTCGGATGCGACCAGGGCTGCCGTCGTTGCGAACGGCTGCGCGCAAAGGTCCGGGTCGCGGTAGTTCACGCCCACGGCGCAGTCGGCAGGGGCCGTGCACTGGGCCGCCTCGTCGCCGGTCGCGTCGCCGGTAGAGGCGTCGCCGGCGTGCGAGCCCGGGCCGCAGGAGGGCGAGGCGGCGGCGGCCAGGAAGGCGGTGCAGATGGAAATGCGGCGGAGTCTGTTCTCCATGATGCAGAACATAGCACATGGTGCCGGGGGGGGTGGTGGAGGTGGGGCGTGGTGGGGGGGGTGGGGCATGTGTCTTGCGGGGGTCCCTGGAAGGTAAACTTCCAGGCGTGCGGGTGCCAGGAAGACTACCAGCACTGCTAGTAGAACCGGGCGCCCGCGAGGGCGAAGGCGAGGGAGTTCAGGAGGATCGTGTCGTACCGGGCGGACGATGGCCCGTCCGTGCGTGTGGTGAAGCCGCCGAAGTATCTCAACTCGGAGAACACCGTGATCGGATACCGGGTGGAAACCTCGATGCCAAGCGCCGCGGAGTACGCAAGGCCGAAGTAGGTGATGTCATCGACTCGAACCCCGGCGAAATCGGAGAAGCGGGCGGTCGAGGTGCCGATCCCCAACGCCAGCAGAGGGTAGAGACGGACCCAC
Organism: uncultured Myxococcales bacterium; assembly: GCA_964528945.1. Lineage (GTDB taxonomy): Bacteria > Myxococcota_A > Polyangia > DRWM01 > DRWM01 > CAZGVR01. The sequence continues at coordinate 5,029 of CAZGVR010000285.1, read as the reverse complement.
GGGTTGATCGAGATGAGCTTGCGGACCCTGAACGCGAGCGTGAACAGGACGTTGGCCTTGCAATTGCCGCAGTCGTGGGAGTACGTCCAATCGTTCCAGTCGTTGGAGTGGGCCGACTGGTACCTGCTGGCGTACTCGCTGGGTTCGGGGAACACGATCACGCACTCGGCGCCCAGGGCCACACCGTGGCTGACGAACGCTTCGCCGAGCAGACCGAAGCCTCCTGCAGGATTGAACCTCTCCCTCGATCTCCACTGGGCACCGTCCTTCTCGAGCACGAACCCGTTCTCCTGCGTCACTGCCGACAGGACGGCGAAGATCCCGAAGCTTCCGGTCTTCGTGATGTACGGTTTTCCGACGAGACCGACGGGACCGGCCTCCTTGGCCAGCGCGAGCGCTGGGCCGGCGGCCAGCACGGCAATCGAAAAGGCCGGGACCAACACCAGCCTGGAGATGGAACGGAGGCGTCGAGACGGCACCTGGGCCGCAGGAACCGTCGACGTCGCTGTTACCTTTTCTGGTGATGGTGGCCGGGTCACGCCAGTGCGTCCCTCAGCTCGCGCGCCAGGAGGTCCACGGTGCGCGAGCCGCCGCCAGCGCTCTTCAGCCGCCACTCGCCCTCGGTCTCGAACCGGGCGTCGCCTATCCGGTCCGCCCACGGCGCGAGCACGTCGCCGAGGTCCCGCGCGGAGGTCGGATCCAGCCTGCGCGCCCGCGCGGCCGCCACCACGTCGGGGAGGACCCTCACGAGCGCGCGCAGCGCGGTCCCGCGCTTCAGGCTGTACTTCCGGCCGTTCCAGGCCTTGGGGAAGACCTGCGCGATCTGCTTGAAGTAGCACAGGAACAGGTCCCGGGCCTCGTCCATGAGGCGGCGCGCGGCCGCTGGCCCGGCCATCTCCTGCGCCTTGAAGAGCCGCTCGATCTCGCTCGCGAGCGGCGCCTGCGACACGCGTCCCGGCCCGACCCCGAGGAGCCTGATCTCGCCCAGGAGCGGCGAGTCCTGCCGGTCGTTGAGCGACCGGATCACGTCGTGCGCCACGGCCATGCGCTCGTCCCTGTAGAGCCGCCTGCCGGACAGGCTCACGATGACGTCCTTCTTGAGCCGCGTGTGCTTCGTGTTGATGGTGACGAACATCTCGACCGAGTGGCCGGCAGGCAGGGCCTCGAACACGATGGCCGGGACCTGCATGCCGCGGAGGGCCTCGGCCACGTCCGGCCGATCGCCGTCCGAGTCGGCGTAGGCCGCGAGCGCGAGCAGCCTGTGCTGGCCGTCGAGCGTCCTGAACAGGCCCTCGCCCTCCGGGATCTGGATGTGGCCGGACACGCTGCGCGGGGAGGCCGCGTGGAAGTCGAGCCTCTGCTCCGAGACCAGGATGACGGCTCCGGGCACGGGCGCGAGGTCCATGTGCTCGTGACGCTCGCGGTAGTACTCGACCAGCTCGTCGATCTTCTTCCGCACGATGGGCCGCTGGTACGCGGCCTCGCTCCCGGCGATCCTCTTCTCGAGCTCGCCCCAGTTCACGCCCGCGCGAGTCCTGGTCTTGCCCTTGCCCGTGCCCTTGCCCGTGCCCTTGCCTCTGGACTTCTTGCCTTCGCCCGCAACCCCAGGCATGGAGAGCACCTCGAAGCGCACCAGCTTCTGCACGTCCGGGACGGACAGAGCCGCCTGGTAGAAGACGACCCCGAACTGCTGGAGCCGCATGGCAGGGACCGTGATCATGGGGGCCTCCCTTCGTGCCCCTTCCGCGGGGCAAGCGACGGCATCTTACGGTGGAGCAGGGACGGGCGGCAATGATGGAAGGGTGGGGGGGTGGTGAGGCATGTGTCTTTCGGGGGGGGCTGGAAGGTAAACTTCCAGGCATGCGTGAAACGGCATCGTTGACGCCTCTTCCGGTAGCGTATTGACCGCTAGCTTGCCAGCGCATTGATCGTTGCCATCGGGGGACGCTTCCGACATACTCGATCTCCTCGGGGGCATGGCGGGACATGGCCAGAGGGGACTCCATCGAGCGCGTCTTCGGCATCCTGGGCCTTCTCGAGGGGGGCGCATGGATATCGCGCCGCGACCTTGCGGGGAGGCTCGGGGTCTCGAGCCGCACGGTCCGGCGTGACCTCGACGTCATGTGCAGGCACTACGCGGTCGAGGAGCGGAGGGAGGGGAACGACGTCTGGTGCAGGCTGGAGCCGTCGAGGCGGCCGTCCGGCCTGCCGCTGGGCGAGGCCGAGGCGCTCTCCCTGTGGATGGCGCGGCCGGCCATGGCGCCCGTGGTCCCGCCGACCGTTCTCGCCGCCTACGACTCGGCGCTCGCCAAGCTGGAACGGAGTTTCCCGGCCAAGGTCCGGCCTCTGCTCGAGGCGGTGTCCAGGACAGTGCGACCGCACCTGATCCCGGGGATGTCCCCGGGCGAGGGAAGGGTCTTCGAAGCCCTGCTCAGGGCCGCGGTCGGGAAGCGCGTCACCCGGATCGTCTACGCGGCCGCCTCGACCGGGAACGTGAAGGAGAGGGAGATAGAGCCTCTGGTGGTCTGGCAAGACGGCTCTGGCCCGCGCGTCACGGCCTTCTGCAGGCGCGAGCACAAGCTCAGGGACTTCGTGCTGGCGCGCGTCAGATCGATCGACGTGACGACCGCGCAGTTCCAGGCGAGGGATGGAATCGACGTCGAGGCCCACATCACCGGGGCGTTCGGCGGCCTGCACGGCGATCCGGTGGACGTCCAGGTCCTCGTGCGGGATCCCTCGGCGCGCTGGGCGCGGGACAGGAAGGCACATCCCACGCAGCGAGTCGTCGAGGTCGCTGGCGGGATACTCGTGACCTTCAGGGCGGGCGGCGAGGAGGCCATCGCCAGGTGGGTGCTCTCGCTCGGGCACGACGCGCTCGTGCTGAGCCCGCCGTCGGTTGCAGCGCGGGTGAGGAAGGAGGCCCTGGCGGTGGCGGCGAGGTACGCGAGGGGTGGGCGGCGGTGATGGACGCAGGCCTGACAGGTACGGTCAGGCCCTGGTGCGGCAGGGCAGGGTGGTAGGTTCGTGAATAAGCCAGGGGGGATATTGGTAGAGGGGTGGTCAGTGAGAGAAGTGGGAAGAGATTGATGCTGACGCAGTTGCCATGTTCTAGCGAGTTGGACAACACCGCCATTTACGGCGGACACACACACGAGGAGAAGAACCGATGACGCTGAACGCTGATCAACTCAGGAAACTAGTGGCCGGCGACACGGTCGCCATCCGTGGCACGGCGGTGCTGGAACCCGCAGGTGGGCCGGGGGACAAGGTCTTCCCGCCAACCCACGCGGTGGACGATAAAAACAAGAGGCCCGGTGCCAAGTACGCGTTCGAAACGCGCCGCATAGACGGGCACGACACGACGTGCGTGCTAATGGACTCCGTGCAGACCCAGGCGAACCGGATGGAGGAGGCGCTTCAGGCGCTGTGGGCCGACAAGCAGATCGTGCTTCCCGTAATCAGCGTCGACTTCTCGTCCGTCGCGCCCGATGTGGGACGCGTCACCTCGCTCACTGCGCCCCACCGCATCGCCGATGCGCTCCTGCGCGACAGCCTGCTAGACGGTCAGCTCTTTCGGCTCTCGGACATTGGCAAGTCGTTCGCTGACGCAAGCACCAGGAACGCGACCGCGTTGTTCAAGGTCTGTCCAACGGGGCTGGTCTTCGGCCTCTGGGACAGCACGGGACCCAAGGGTGGCCTCGGCGCCAAGTTCCAGCGCGTGCTGGTCTCAGAGATCGTCGGCATCAATGCCGTCGCAGGCTGCAAGACCGAGAGCCGGATTGATCCCCTGAACATCCTTAAGAAGGCCGCAGACATTTACGTTGCAGCGGACGAGAAGGAGCGATGGACGACGGATGTCTCGAAGGCGAAGAAGGAGAGCGGTGAGCCGGTCAAGTTCGGGAAAGAGGGCAAGCCCTCCGAGGTGAACCACGGCAACGTGACGCCGAGCATCGACTCGGTTGGCGGTGGTGTGACGATCGACGAGGCAAGGCACACCGTAGTGCTCTCGCTAGCGTCGCTGCGACGTCTGGGTTTTACAATTGGAGCTGAGGAGGCCCGCACGGTGCTGGCTGCGCTCGGGTTGCTTGCCATTTTCGCCGCGGAGAGCCGCGGACACGATCTGCGCTCCCGCTGCATGCTCGTGCCAAAGAAGGGCTCCGCGCTCAAGCTCGAAGCGGTTGCCCTAGATGGCAACCCGGCGACCGTGGATCTCGACCTCACGGGGGCCATCGCGCTCTACAACGAGACAGTCAAGAAGCTTCCTCACGGCATCAAGTTCGACAAGCCTGCGGGCGAAGCACTCGCGGAACTGCAGCCCTCGCCGAAGCTCGCTGACCTCGTGAAGAAGAGCCGCGAGCTTGCAGCAACAGAGGCTAATGTCGGAGACGCGTGATGCTCGCGATCGAGGTCGAACTCCTGATGGGCCGCTACGCTGCGACCGCGCACAACGATCGCTGGCGCTCAGAGTGGCCGCCACACCCAGCGCGCTTCTTCTCGGCGCTGGTCGCAGCGCTCCACGACCACGTGGAGGTAGATCAGGCAGAGCGAGCGGCGCTCCAGTGGCTCGAACGGCAGAGCGCGCCGTCGTTGCAAGTCGATCCCGAATCGAGGGTCGGGAGGCGGCAAGTGCAGGCCGTCTATGTGCCGGTCAACGACGTCACTCTTGGATTGGACACTGCGATTCGCAGTACTGAGGATAGTCTCCAGAAGGCCGCCGGGGCCAGCAAGCGGAGGGCGGCCGAGAAGAATCTCGCCATCGCGAGGAGCGCCCCGAACGTCGTTGAGGCATCACCTTCCGACAGATCACTCAAGACGGCGATCGCGCTTCTCCCCGAGCGACGTACGCGTCAGGTGCGGACGTTCCCAGTAGTCATCCCCGAGACACCGACTTTTTCATTCCTCTGGCCGGATGCCGATGCAACAGAGCATAGGAGGGCACTCGAACGACTCTGTGCGCGCGTGACCCGGCTCGGTCACTCCTCGTCGCTCGTGAGATGCAACGTAGTTGACCGCGAAATATCCCCGACGA
>CAZGVR010000284.1:2954-5809 GCA_964528945.1 uncultured Myxococcales bacterium | reverse complement strand
AGCGACTGGACGGTCGGCGCCGTGATCGATCACCAGAAGTTCGGCAGGGGGGTGGTCGCCAGGAGGACCAGCGACAACAAGATCGAGGTCGTGTCCCAGACGGGCAGGAAGAAGCTCGTAATAAACACGAAGGGCTAGCGGCCCGGGTGCCTTGCCCTCTTCCTCTTGCGTCCAGGACCTCCCGATGCATCCTTCCCGTCGCCCGCCCTTCCGCTCGACCGTAGCCCGGGGACGAGCGACACCACGAAGGCAAGTGCGCAGATCCAGTCGAACAGCCAGCCCACGGAGGAGTAGACGGTGCCGCCGGTCAGCAGCGCGACCTCGTGGACGAGCGTGGCGCGCTTCATCACCGGAGTGCTCTCCACGATGCGCCCGTTGGGGTCCACGAATGCGCTGATCCCGGAGTTCGTCGCGCGCACGAGCCAGCGTCTCTGCTCGACCGCGCGGAACGTCGCCAGGGCCAGGTGTATGGCAGGCTCGGTCGTCTCCCCGAACCAGGCATCGTTCGTGATGTTGACCAGGAGGTCGGGCCTCTGGTCCGAGGCGCCCATCAGCTTGTCGACGTACCTCGGGAGGATGTCCTCGTAGCAGATGAGCGCCGCGATCCTGCGTCCCATGAAAGGCAGGACGGTACGCCCCTTCCCCTTCGTGAAGTGACCGCTCTGCGGCGAAAGATCGTAGAGGATCGGGAAGGCATCGCCCAGCGGAAGGTACTCCCCGAACGCGAGGAGGTAGACCTTGTCGTAGTACCCGAGGCGCGTGCCGTCTCCGTCGACCAGGAAGGCCGTGTTGTGGATGCTCTCCTCCGTGGGGGACAGGTCCGACCTCACCGCGCCGAAGATCGTCGGGGTCGAGACGTCGCCGAGCACCCGCCGCTTGAGACGGGTCGCCCCTGTCGGAATCGAGTAGACGACCGCGGACTCGGGCCAGACCAGCAGATCCACGCCGGCCTCGCGTTCCAGCCTCAGCGAATCCTCGCGGTGCCGCCGCAGGCCCTCGGCCGGATCCTCGCGCTTGTCGAAGATCCCCATGTTCACCTGCACGATGCCGACCTTGATGCGTTCCCCGATCTCCGACCTGGAGTCCATGACTCCCATGCGGATCCACCCGTAGGCTAGGGCCGCCGGCACGAGCGCTGCCGCAACAGACACGTGGACCACGCGCAGGTGCTGCCTGCCGCGAAGCACGACGCCGAGGAGGCAGTGGATGGCCATGTTGATCGAGACCAGGACGAAGGAGACGAACGATGGCCCGCCGATGTCCGCGGTCTGGATCAGCAGGGGGTGGACGTAGAGCGCGTTGCCCATGTACGAGGGGAAGAGCAGGGGGAAGAACCGCTCTACCACCACGAGCGCCGCGGCCCCGGTGAAGAAGGGTTCGATGCCGCGGCGCCTGAGCAGGGCGAGGAGCAGCGAGAAGGCTCCGAATGTGAGCCCCTGGTACGCGCAGAGGAGCACCGTGAAGAGGATGCAGAGGGGAAGCGGGAATCCGCTGAACCTGGACAGCATTCCCACCACCCAGTAGTACCCGCCCAGGTTCGTCACCGTCCCCATGAGCCAGCCGAGGAGGAGCGACCTCAGCGGACCCGAGCGATCGGTCGCGACCAGGAGCGGGACGAGGGCGAAGATCATCAGGTAGTAGCGATCGAACCCGGCGAATCCCGTGAAGTAGAGGACGCCCGATGCCACCGACAGGGGGACTGCCCAGCGGAGCCTGATCGGGTCGCTCGCGGGGGTGACGGGGGCCATCTGTCGGCCTTGCTACTTCAGGATACGCTTGATCTTGGAAACCAGCTCGTCGATCTTGAACGGCTTGGTGATGTAGTATTTTGCCCCGACGTTGATCCCCTCGATGACGTCCTTGGGCGTCGACTTTGCCGTCAGGAAGATGACCGGTATGTCCTCCGTGCCGCGGTGCTTCTTGATGGCGTCGACCATGGTCCTGCCATCGAGCACTGGCATCATGATGTCGGAGATGATCAGGTCGGGCTTGAGCTGCTCGAGGGACCTGAGCGCCTCGAGGCCGGTGTTTGCAAGGGTGAGATCGTAGTCCTGCTTGAGTATGTTCTTGAGAAGGATCTGGAGGTCCTGGTCGTCCTCGACTATCAGGATGTGGTGGCGGCCGCTCATGTCTGACTACCGTCGACTCCCTCCCACGGCCTGGCATCCTCGATGATGAAGTTCGGAATGTCGTTCTCGACCTCGTAGAACAGGGCGCAGCGGTCGCACACGAAGCCCTCCGCCGGTCTCGAAACGTACCGGATGTCGCCCTTGCACTTCGGGCAGGCGAGGATCTCCAGGAGCTTGGGGTCGACCGGCATCCGCGACGTATAATAAGGCGTGCACATTCCAGGTGCAAGGCCCGCCGCAGGGCGGGCCATCCTGCCGTCCGGTTCACGCCCGGTTCACGGGATTGACATGTCCGTTAGACGGATCTAATAACCGCTGAGAGGTATTTCTATGTTGGAAGAGACTCTCACTCCGGCCCTCGAGGACTACCTGGAGACCATTTTCCTCGTGCTCAGGCGGAAGAAACTGGCCCGCGTGAAGGACATCGCCAGCATGAGGGGGGTGAAGCCCGGCTCCGTGGTCCCTGCCCTGAGGCGCCTCTCCGGGATGCGGCTCATCGACTACACGCTGCGCGAGTTCATCGATCTCACTCCCGCCGGGGAGACTGTCGCCCGCAAGACGCTGGAGAAGCACGAGATGCTCAGGCGGTTCCTCGAGGACATCCTTCGCCTGGACCCTGCTATCGCGATCGCCGACGCGTGCGCCATGGAGCATCATCTTTCGGACGAGGGGATGAGGAGGCTCACGCGATTCGTCGCCTTCGTCCAGGGGTGCCCGCAGGACGGA
>CAZGVR010000284.1:0-2944 GCA_964528945.1 uncultured Myxococcales bacterium | reverse complement strand
TGGACAGGTTCCACGGCTGCCCCGTGCTGGAGCCGCGCAGGCCCAGGTGCCCGGCCCGCCGCCAGCGATGCGTGGAGGCCGTGGGCGGTGCGCTGGCCCAGGCCAAGGCTGGGAAGTCATGAACGCGGAAGGCCACGAGCGTCTCCGAGAGGAGTTCAAGCGCATCTTCACGCGCCGCGACCTGACCGGTGCGGAGATCCTGGACGTAGTCCTGGACGTCTTCCTGGCCAGCGACACGCACGTCGACGCGGTCGAGGTGTCCCGCCGGTTGGGCAGGCGCGGGATCCAGGCGGACGAGGAGAGCGTCAGAAGGCTGCTCGACGTCTTCAGGGCATACGGGATTGCAGAGAGGCACGACTTCGAGGGCGTGGGCGAGCGGTGGGAGCACCACCACATCGGGATGCATCACGACCACCTGGTCTGCGTGAAGTGCGGCGGCATCAAGGAGTTCGAGAGCCATGACATCGAGGCCCTCCAGGAAGCCGAGGCGGTGAAACACGGCTTCAGGATGGCCCATCACCGCCTCGTGATCTACGGCGTCTGCCCCGACTGCTCGCGCGCCGGGCTCCAGGGGTTCCCGCTGGCCAAGGCCTCGGTCGGGGAGCGACTCTCGATCGTGGACTTCCGCGGCTCGGGAAAGACGGGGGCGAGGCTGGCATCCCTCGGGCTCCATGCAGGCGCGGAGGTCATGGTCATGACCAACGAGGGGGGAGGGCCCATCATCCTGGCGAGAGGCGATTCGCGCATCGGTGTCGACAGGGATCTGGCACGCAGACTCATGGTCGCCCCGATCGGCATGAGCAGACGAGCCTCCCGCAGGTCCGGCCCAAGAGGAGACTGAGGCATGGGCGGATCGGTGAGGCTCTCCGAGATGCAGACCGGACAGGCAGGGCGAGTGACGGCCGTCAGGTGCCGCGGCGCTCACGGACGTCGCATCCGGGACATGGGAGTCGTCCCTGGCGTGGCGATCGTGGTCGTAGGCGAGGCACCCCTCGGCGACCCCATCGAGATCAAGGTGATGGGCTACAACCTCTCCCTGAGGAGGAACGAGGCCGTGGGGGTGATGGTGGAGATCGAGGCTTGAACGACGGACAGGGCAGGGCGGGGTCGGCCGGGCGAGGGATGGTCGTGGCTCTCGCCGGAAACCCCAACTCGGGCAAGACCACCTTGTTCAACGCGATCACCGGCTCCCACCAGCACGTGGGCAACTATCCCGGCGTGACCGTGGAGATGAAGAGCGGCTGGGCCAGGCTGGGGTCGGAGCGCATCGAGGTCGTCGACCTTCCCGGCACCTACAGCCTGACCGCGTGGTCCGGGGAGGAGCTCGTCGCGCGCAACTTCCTCGTGGAGGGATGGCCGAGCGTGGTCGTCGACGTCGTGGATGCCTCCAACCTGGAACGCAACCTGTACCTCGCGGTCCAGTTCCTGGAGATGGGGATCCCCCTGGTGGTTGCTCTCAACATGGTCGACGTTGCCCGGGGCAGGGGGATCGAGATAGGCGAAGCCGCCCGCTCCAAGCGACTCGGCGTGCCGGTCGTGCGTACGATCGGCGTCAGCGGCGAGGGCCTCGACGCCCTCCTTGCGACGGCTGCCGAGGTCGCGCGGGTCGGCAGCGGCAAGCCTTGGAGGCCGCTCGACCTGTCGTACGGGCGCGAGATGGACGAGGTGCTCTCCGACCTGAGGGGGATCCTCTCGGCCGACGAGGGCCTCCCAGGGGAGCTTCCGCCCTCATGGTTGGCCGTGAAGCTGCTGGACGCCGACTCCGAGATCACGGATCTCGTCCGGAGGCGGGCGCGCGGGGCTGCAAGGATCGCGGGCATCATCGAGCGGACAGTCCGCCACACCGAGGTCACGCTCGATGATTCGCCGGAGAACATCCTGTCGGACTACCGGTACGCGTTCATATCCAACGCGGTCGCCGGCTGCGTGACGCGGCCGGCCGAGGATCGCCGGACGCTCACGGACCGGATCGATCGGGTCCTGACCCACCGGCTCGTCGGACCGGCGCTCCTCATCGGGGTGATCTGGCTCCTCTACAAGTTCACCTTCCAGGCCAGCGAGCTGCCGATGGCCCTCATCGACGCCGGGTTCGGATGGCTGCATCGCGCGGTCCAGGCCTCCATGGCCGACGGACCACTCAGGTCCCTCCTGGTCTCGGGGATCATCGACGGGGTTGGCGGGGTCATGAGCTTCGTCCCGATAATCATGTTCATGTTCTTCTTCATTGCCATCCTGGAGGACAGCGGGTACATGGCCAGGATGGCCTTCATCCTGGACCGCCTCCTGCGGACCTTCGGGATGCACGGCAACTCCATGCTGGCGCTCATAGTGTCCGGGGGACTGGCTGGCGGGTGCGCGGTTCCAGGCGTGATGGCGACCAGGACCCTGCGCGATCCGAAGGAGCGGATCACGACCATCCTCGTGGTTCCCCTCCTCAACTGCGGCGCCAAGCTGCCCGTGCACGCGCTCCTGATAGCCGCCTTCTTCCCCGCGTACAGGGGTGAGATGATGCTGCTCCTGACGGTCCTCGGCTGGGTCTTCGTCGTGGTTGCCGCGCGGATCCTGAGGTCCACGGTCCTCTCGGGCGATCCGTCCCCATTCGTCATGGAGCTGCCCCCCTACCGGGTACCCACGCTCAGGGGACTCCTCATCCACATGTGGGAGAGGACGTTCATGTACCTGAAGAAGGCCGGGACCACGATCCTGGCGGCGTCGGTGATCCTGTGGGCGCTCATGAACTACCCGTCCACGTCCCCGGAGGCCGGTCCCAGGCTGGCAGGATCGGTCGCTGGACGCATGGGCTCCGCACTCGAGTAGGTCACGCTCCCCCTCATGGGCTTCGACTGGCGTACCGACGTGGCCCTCATAGGCGGGTTCGCCGCAAAGGAGGTGATCGTTTCCACGCTCGGCACTGCCCACTCCCTCGGAGAGGAGACTGCTTCCC
>CAZGVR010000283.1:1036-5838 GCA_964528945.1 uncultured Myxococcales bacterium | reverse complement strand
CGTCACGACCCTGACTCCGGCCGGGACCGTGGCAGGCGTGGGCCCGGTGGCGGCCGGGAAGCGCGCCGTGATCCTGGCTCCGGAAATGCCCCTGTTGACCCGCTCGGCCGCGAAGTAGGTGGTCGAGGACCTGAAGATGTAGGCGAGGTTCTCCTTGGCCTCTGTCGTCTTGGAGTTCCTCACGTACTTGATGAAGGCCGGGATCGCTATGGCTGCGAGTACGCCGAGGATCACCACGACGATCATGAGCTCCACGAGCGTGAACCCTGTTTCCCTGAGGATCGTTATTGCCGGAACTAGCAAGAAACGGACCACGCTTCGCTATTCGTGAAAGAATCCAGGCCGTCTTCTATCGGCCCTTGTCTTCGCCGTCGTTGGCTGCGCTCGTCGCCGTTTCCAGATTCGGCGTCGAGAGGGTCTCGCTCGCCAGCCCGTGCTTTGCGAGCCTGTACAAGAGCGACCTCAGCGATATCGAAAGGGCCTCGGCCATCTCCCGCCTGTTGCCTGCGTGGCGCTTCCAGTACCTCCTGAGTATCGATCGCTCCACCGACTCCATCACGCCATCCAGGCCGCCTCCGGAAATGGCGGAGTCCGGCACCGGGATCTCGTCCCCCCCGCCATCAGTCACTCCCCTCGACCCTGGGCTCATGCCGTCCACGATGGTGGCGAGCCTTATGCTGTCCCCGCTCTCCAGGGCGACTGCCCGCTCGATGATGTTGCCGAGCTCCCGCACGTTTCCCGGGTACTGGAGCCCGGAGAGGTGGGCCATCGCGTCCTCGTCGACCCCCTGGATCACGGTGCCGAGCGCCGCGCAGTGCCTGGCCACGAAGTGGTCCACCAGGGCCGGGATGTCCTCGGGCCGATCCCTGAGCGGCGGGACCTCCACCTTGATGACGTTCAGCCGGTAATAGAGGTCCGTGCGGAAGTCGCCGCGCTCGACCGCGTCCTCGAGCGGCCTGTTCGTGGCCGCGATGATCCTGAGGTCCACCGGGACCATGTCCACGCTGCCCACGGGCTTGACGGTCCTCTCCTGGATGGCCCTGAGGAGCTTCACCTGGAGAGACGGCGGAAGCTCGCCGACCTCGTCAAGGAAGAGCGTGCCCTCGTTTGCGGCCCTCACCAGGCCTGTCTTCTGGCCCACGGCTCCGGTGAAGGCCCCCTTGGCGTGGCCGAACAGCTCGCTCTCCATGAGAGTCTCTGGGATGGCACCGCAGTCCACCACCACGAAGGGCTTGCTCCCGCGGGCGCTGGTCGCATGGATCGCCCGCGCCAACATCTCCTTGCCAGTGCCGCTCTCGCCCGTGATGAGCACGTTCGTGGGCAGGGGCGCCACCCTCCTCAACGTCTCGATCAGGCGCTGCATCTTCCATGACCCGTGGACGATGTCCTCGAAGCCGATCTGCCCGGCGACCCTTCGCCTCAGGGAGATGTTCTCCCTGACCAGGCGCCCCTTCTCCAGTGCCTTCTCGGCCGTGACCCGCATCTCGTTCATGGAGAAGGGCTTCTGGATGTAGTCGTAGGCGCCCAGCTTCATGGCGCTCACGGCCGCCTCGGTCGTGGAGTGCGCGGTGATCACGATCACCTGGCATTCGGGATTGGCGTCGCGGGCGATCTCGAGGATCTCCATGCCGTCCAGGAGCGGCATCACGAGGTCCGTGACCACTAGGTCGTATCCCGGCGGCTCGCGGAGAAGCTCGGCGGCGCGCCTCGAGTCCGTGCTGGTCGTCACCTCCCATCCGGCCCTGCCGAAGAGCACCTCGAGCGTCTCGCACATGCTCTCCTGGTCGTCCACGACCAGTACCCTGATCCGGCGATCCTCCACGCGCGGAAGCCTAGTTTCTGCGGGGGATCGCGTCAAGCGCGCGGGCCGCGCTCGTGCCCGACCGGGCCGGCGAACCTATTCCGCCGAAAGGTCGGCGGTGACCTTGGCGTTCTTGCCCGACCCGACCTTGACCACGATCATCTTCTCCACGCCGGTGGATTCGTTCACCAGCCTCACCAGGTGCTTCCCGGCCGGAACGCCCGATAGCCGCAAGGGCGTGCTGCCCATCCTTCGCCCGTCCAGGTAGACCTCGGCCCACGGCTTGGCGTTGACGTCGATGGTGCCGCTGCTGCCGGCGGCCTTGATCGCCTGCCCGGCCCCGGCGGACTCGTCGGCGATCCGTGCACCGGGATCCGCGAGTGAAGAGGCGGCCGCGGCAGCGGGAGCAGGCGTCGGCGTGTTGCCCCAGGCACCGTCGGCGGCCGGAGCGCGGCCGCTGGCCTCCTGCGCCGCGACCCCGGCCTCGTGTGCGGCACGGTGGCTCCCGGGAAGACCCGACGCCCAGAGGACCACGAGCGAGGCAGCGAGCGGGAGCGTGAGCGCCGCGGCCACGGCGGTCGCAGCGATCACCCCCCGGCTCGCGGAACGAGGCGCCCGGGCTCCGGCCTTGTCCGGCAAGCCCTCCCGCCCCGGCGATGCCCCGCCGGTGATGATCGCCCGCTCCGTTAGGATGTCGCCCGAGTCCAGGGGCAGGGGCGGCGAGGCCGAGGTCGCGGCCGTCGCAGCCTGTCCCGACTTCCCGTCCTCCTCGGTGGGGCTCGCGGTCGTGCCCCGGTCGGGCACGGTCCTCGCCCCGTGCTCCTCGCCGCGTCGGGCCGTGGCCCTGCCCGCCGCAGCCGTGACGAGCCTGGCCAGCGCCATGGACGATGCAGGGGTCACCCCGCATCCCTCGAGGAGGTCGAGCGCGGCCGCCGGATCCGCCGGCCTGCGGTTCCTGTCGTTCTCGAGCAGCGAGTCCACGAGCCGCGACAGCCCGGGCGGGACCGAGGGCATGGCCTCAACGAGCGGGGGTGCCACCCTATCCCAGGCAGGCGCCTCGCACCTTCCGTCGTGCCCGCCCGAGGGAAAGAGCCGCCTGCCTGCCAGCATCTCCCAGAGCACGACCCCGGCAGAGTACAGGTCGGACCTGCAGTCGAGCCGGCCTGCCATTGCCTGCTCGGGGGACATGTACGAGGCCTTTCCCTTGACCACACCGGCACGCGTCCTGACCGTTGTGATGAGCGCCTTCGCGATCCCGAAGTCGGCCAGCTTCACCTCGCCGGCGAGGCTGAGCAGGATGTTGTGCGGGCTCAGATCCCTGTGGATCACGCGGAGCGGCACACCGTCGTGGAGGCCGTGCCACGCGTGATTGAGCCCCTCGAGGATCGACCTCGCGATCGCGGCCGCGATCGCCGGCTCTGCGGGCCCGCCCTGCTCGGCCTGCCACGTGAGGAGCCGCTTCAGGCTGGCGCCATCGACGTACTCCATGACGATCGTCAGCCTCTCCTCGTCGTCCCTGTAGAAATCGAACACCTGGACGATGTTGGCGTGGTGGAGGGCGGCCGCCACCCGCGCCTCGTCCATGAACATCGCCTCGAATCCCGGATTCCTGGATTGCTCGGGCAGGATCCTCTTGAGGCAGACGATCTTCTCGAAGCCCCCGGGCCCGAGCATGCGGGCACGGTACACCTCCGCCATGCCCCCGCGTCCGATCATCTCCTCGATGAAGTACTTCCGCACGGCGCCTCAGGCTCCAGGCCGGCACGTCCACTTCTCGACGGCGATCCGGATCTTCGTTCGTCGCGTCTCGCGGGTTTCCTGGGCGCGGTCCTCGATCATCCGAAGCGCCTCATCCGGTCCATCTCCTTGCGGATCCGCTCCCTGGTCTCGTCGCCCTGCCTGTCGGCGAACCCGGACGCGGTCTCCAGGGACTGGACCGCCTCCTGTACGCGCCCGTGGTCGAACAGGTAGCGCGAGAACGCCTCGAGGGTCTTCAGGAGCTCGGTCTCGTTCCCCATCTTCCCGAATATGTCCATGGCCTCCTGGAAGTAGGAGTCGGCCGCCCCGGCAGGACCCGCGCTCTCGTCGAAGACCGAGTGCCCCTCGAGCTGTCCCAGGCCGCGAAGCGCGAGCCCCATGGACTCCTTCGACCCGATGTCCCGCGCGATGCCCAGCGACCTGTTGAGATGCTCGCGCCCGAGGTAAAGCAGGCCCAGGTTCCTGCAGATCTCCGCCTCGGCCCGGCGGTCCGCGAGGCTCATGCTCAGCTCCAGGGCATGCTTGAAGTATCCTTCCGCCTGCTGGTATCGCTTGCCGGAGACGAGCGCCTCCCCCAGGTTGTTGTAGAGGAACTCCTGCAGGCGCAGGTTCCCGGTGTGCATGGCGAGATCGAGTGCCTCGCGCCAGATGGCGACGGCGGCCTCCACGGCTCCCCTGTCGTGCGCGAGCACTCCCAGCGCGTTCAGCGCCGAGCAGACGCCCTCCTCGTCCCCGAGGGAACGGCGCATCGAGAGGACCTCGCGGAACCGGGCCTCGGCCTGCGCCAGGTTCCCGGTCGCGCGATCCACCTGCCCGAGGTGCTCCCACGAGAGGGCAAGCCCGCGCCTGTCCCCCATCTCCTCCCGCAAGGGAAGCGCCTCCGAGTACAGCTTCCCGGCCTTGTCGTAGTGCCCGTGGAGGAAGTGGACGTACCCCAGGTCGTCGAGAGTCGAGGCTATCCCGCGGCTGTCGCCCGCCTGCTGGAAGAGCGCGAGGGCGCGCTCGAGGTAGGCCCGCGCCGCGCCGTAGTCGCCCGTCGTCCTGTAGAGCCTCCCGATCTTGCTGAGGGCCGCACCCGCCTTGCCCCTGTTCACGTAGACCCAGGCGATTGAGAGCATCTCCGAGAAGCACGCCATGGCCTCCTCGATGGCGCCGCGCATCTGGTGGACGCTCCCCAGATCGTGGAGCAGGTTCATCCTCGTCACGGCGTCGTGGGCAGGGATGTGCCCGAGCGCGCGCTCGC
>CAZGVR010000283.1:0-1026 GCA_964528945.1 uncultured Myxococcales bacterium | reverse complement strand
GAACCACACCCTTTCCCTACACCACGCTCTTCCTTTCTAGCGCCCTGTTGACATGCACGCGCCCGAGCGCGCGCTCGTACATCTCGATGGCCCGGTCGAACAGGTACCTCCTCGCGGCCACGTCGGCGGCCTCGATGTAGTAGGTGGCCGCCTCGCCCCTCTTGGATCCCCTCTCCCAGTGCAGGGCGATCATCTCGGAGAACTCGGCGCGGCGCGGCCCGGCGGCCATCTCCAGCCAGCGCGCGACGAACCTGTGGCAGGCCGCTGCGCGATCCTCGGGGATCAGGGACTCGAGCCTCTCGCGGAAGCCCTCGCTCATGAAGACGTACTCGGTCATGCCTGGGAACGAGGATGTCTTGAGGGGCGACACGAAGCCCTTGGCCGCCAGGTCCTCGATCATGCCCTGGACCACCAGGTTGTCCTGGTCGTCGGGCCAGATGTGGGCCGGGCCGGAGCGCCTGGTCGGCGACTTCTCGTTCCTCCCGAGGGCCATGACCAGGTCGTCCCAGAAGACGTTGCCGGCGATGGCCGAGAGCACGAGCAGATCGCGCTGGGCGGCCTCCAGTTGCTCGTACCTGACCTGGAGGACCGCCTCCCGGTCCAGGGGAAGGTTCTCTGCCTGGAGCTTCTCGGCGTCGAACCTCCACACCCCGTCCTCCCCGAGGACGAGGACCTGCTCGTCTATCAGCAGGCCGACCAGGTGGTGGAGGGTGCCGGGATTCCCCCCGGAGGTCCGGGAGAGGATCTGCCAGAGGTCCTCGGGAAAGGGCTGGAGGTCGGGGAAAATGTCCTGGAGCACGAGCGCGACCTCCCACTCGCCGAGGGGAGTGAGCCTGACGGGTGCGCCGGTGGGCCCCGGGATGCCCGTCCGGTCGTCCTCGCGCTTCGTGAAGATCCACAGCACCGGTCTCCCGGCGATGGACTCCCTCAGGTTGCCTAGCAGCCAGTGGCCCTCGGGCGTGCCGTTGTGGATGTCGTCCACCACGATCGCCAGGGGGCGCGTGGCCGTCAGCGTGTCGAGCACCC
>CAZGVR010000282.1:0-5841 GCA_964528945.1 uncultured Myxococcales bacterium | reverse complement strand
ACTCCGCGTCCGAGTGGTCGTCCACGCTCGGCGATTCCATGGCGAGCGTCTGGAGAGAGGTATCGAGGGTCGAGTACTGCCGCATGACTATCGAGGTGGAGGCGCGGAGGTCGATCCGCCCGCTCGCCGACACGTCCGAGTACAGGTCGATCTTGCGTGCGGAGATCATCAGGTCCGTGAGTCCCGAGAGGGATGAGGCGCTCGTGCCGAAGACGTCGCACGCGGTCACGATCACGAGCGGCTCGTTCGCGAAGGCGATCGGCGCCTTCAGCTTCAGGCTCTTGGTTGGATTCGCGAGCCATGCATTGAGCTGGGCGCGGGTCGAGACCTCGGCGATAGTGCCGGGGTTCGGGCATGCGGGCGGCGGTGTAGGCGGTCCGTCGATGACTCCGTTGCCGCAAGGCTCGGACTCGACTGCGAGCCTGACGACTCCAGGCGCTTCCCGGTCCGGCCATGGACCTGCGTCGCAGCCTCCGACCAGCAAGGGAAGCACGAGGGCAACAGCGGCCGCCCGCAGGCTTGCGCCAGGTCGCGTCATGGCTTTCTCCTGTGGTTGAATTGCGAAGACAGGAATGCGGCGGGAGAGAGTTTTAGCCCCCCCCCCCCCCCCCCCCCCCCCCCCCCCCCGCCCCCCCCCCCCCGCCCCCCCCCGCTCGATCCGGATCGTCTTGTGCTCAGGCCCCATCGTCAGCAGAAAGTATTTCCAGATGTAATCCTTCCTGTCAACGGTTTCGCATGCACAGGCTCGCAAGGACTCTCCCATGTTGCAGCCCACGTGTGCAGGGGCCGGTTGACTTCGGCGTGACGGCACCTAGAATCCACCCCATGACGACGACGAATGAGCGCATGCTGGAGGCCCTCGAGAGGGCGCTCGGCTTCGAGGACGACGGGGTTTCCTACTACGAGGCGGCCATGGGCAAGGCCGGGAACGACATGGCCCGCGACGTGCTGAAGGTGCTGCGCGACGAGGAGGTCAAGCACAAGCTGATGATCTCCGAGATCCACGCGGTCGTCTCGAAGGAGGCAGCCTGGACCGCGGAGCCGCCCAAGCCGGCGCCCATGCCCTCGTTCGTGTCCGTGTTCAGGCAGAAGGGCGGCAGGATGCCCAAGAAGGCAGCGTCCAGCGACGTGGCCGCCCTCGAGCATGCCCTGGACATCGAGGCGAGGGGCAGGACCATGTACGAGGAGCTTGCCAAGGCGGCCGCGACCGAGCCCGAGCGCCGCTTCTACGAGATGCTCGGGGCCGAGGAGCGGACGCACCTCACGATCATCGAGGACTCGCTCGAGTACCTCGCCGACCCCGAGGGCTGGTACGGGACCCACGAGCGGTCCGGGCTGGACGGGGCCTGACCTCGATCCTGCCCTACCCTGCCTCCCACGCACTCGGCATGGATTGTAAATGCGATTGCCAATCCATGCCGGAGTTGCTATCCTGAAGCTGTGATTGCACGCAATCTAGCTAAAACACTACTGGAATCGGCGAAGCACTTCCCGGTCGTCACGGTGACTGGCCCGCGGCAATCGGGCAAGACGACCCTGTGTGTCGCGACTTTCGCGGAAAAACCCAGGGTGACCATGGACCTCGTGGACGTGAAATCCCAGGCGCAAGCGGATCCGAGGGGGTTCATCGCGCAGTTTCCTGGAGGGGCGATACTCGACGAGGTCCAGCACGTGCCGGCCCTGCTCCCGTATCTCAGGGAAGAGGTGGACCGCGGATCCGGATCCTGCCCCTGGATCCTCACGGGCTCGCAGCACTTCGGCCTGATGGAATCACTGACCGAGTCGCTCGCGGGTCGCAGCGCTGTCCTCGAGCTGCTCCCGCTCACGCTCGACGAGATCCGCCGCTTCGGGGCGCCGCCCTGCGACCTGCTCACGACCGTTTTCAAGGGGGGCTACCCCAGGATCCACGATGCCCGGATCCCGGCCGATCAGTGGCTGGGTAACTACCTGACGACCTATGTGCAGCGCGACGTGAGGCAGGTGCTGAAGATCGCGAGCCTCGATTCCTTCGTCGCGTTCGTGGGTCTCTGCGCAGGAAGGACGGCGCAGGAGCTGAACCTCTCGGCGCTCGGAGCCGACGCCGGGATCTCGCACAACACGGCCGGATCCTGGCTCACGGTCCTCAAGGCCAGCTTCCTGTTCACCGCGCTGCCTGCCTGGCACCGGAACATCAGGAAGCAGATGGTGAGGGCGCCGAAGCTGCACGCGATCGACTCGGGCCTCGCATGCCGGCTGCTGGGCATCGGGGAGCCGGATCAGCTCCGCAATCACCCCCTTCGCGGCGCGATCGTCGAGAGCTGGGTGGCGTCCGAGATCCTGAAGGCGAGGACCAACGCGGGCAGGGCGCCGGCGCTCTTCCACTACCGGGACGCGAAGCGGCTGGAGGTCGACATCGTGGTCGAGGGAGCGAGATCGATCCTGCTGGTGGAAGTGAAGTCCGGCTCAACGCCATCCGGCACGTTCGTGGAGCCGCTCGGGCGGCTCGCCGCGGCCCTGCGCGAGAAGGGCGAGACTCGGGAGGTGATCCAGCGCCTGGTGTACGGCGGGGACGAGAGGCGCCGCTGGGGCGAGGTGGACGTGATCCCCTGGCACGAGGTCCCGGCGATCGACTGGCTCGTGTGATCGGACCGGGCGAGCCGGGCGCGGAGGCGATCCCTGGTCACGCGAGCATCTCGTGAGCGCACTCGCCGGTCACGCCGGCCTCGGTCAAGCTCCGCATCAGCTTGCGGCGAGCCCTCATCTCGAGCTGCCTGGTGCGCTCGCGGCTTATGCCCATGCGTCGCCCGATGGAGGCCAGGCTCTCGGGCTCGTCCTCCATGACCCGCCTCTCGATTATGAACCGCTCCCGCTGGTCCAGGCGATCAACGGCGGTCCTGACCAGGCTCGAGATGGAGGTCTTCCGCTCCTCGGTCGAGCAGGAGGACTCCGGGTCGGGATCGCGCGACGCGAGCCGCTCCCTGAAGAACCCCCACTCCATGTCGTCGCTCTCGGCCTCGAGCGGGAAGTCGGGCGTGTCGAGCTGCGCGAGCACGTCGGAGAGCCTGTCCTCGGTCATGCCGGTCTCCTCGGCGAGGTGACGGAGGCCGTCCTTCTCCCCGAACTGGGCGCCCACGCGCGCGCGATCGCGCCTGAGCTTGAAGAACATCCTCGATCTGACCGCGCTCATCCTGGTCTTGCCGCGCACCCACGACTTCATGACGTGGGTGATGATGTACGCGCGCATCCAGTAGGACGCGTAGGTGACCAGCCTGAAGCCCCGCTTCGGATCGAACTTGTCTATCGCGACCAGCAGCCCCAGAGAGCCCTCGGCAATGAGATCGTCGATCGGCACTGGGTAGTGGCGATAGCTCATGGCCATGGAGACCACGTAGCGGAGGTTGGCGCGGACCAGCGCGTCCCTGGCCTCGGGATCGTGCTGCTTCTTCCACCTGCGGTGGAGCCTGATCTCCTCCTCGCGAGTGAGGGTGGGCGTGGACTTGCTCCTGTCGATCAGGGTCACTGCCGACGACGATACCCTGTAGGAAGCGTTCATATGAGTTCTCCTTGATCGCCCATCAAATAACTACCAACGGCATCAACAATAATATTGAAACGATTCCATGTCCATAACGTTCATGATAAAAATGCTATCTACTGGATTTATTAGATCTATTAGATACGGCACCGGGCCTGTCATCTATCTGTTCGCAGAGCATGGCTTGCTGATATTGGGCCAGGCGGCTATAACCGTTCGCGGGGATGAAGAGCACGCTGGAAGAAACCCTGAAGACCCTCGAGTCCACCGGGCTCACGCTCACCATGCAGCGGCGCTCGATAGTCGGGTTCCTGCACGAGCATCCTGGCCACTGGACCGCAGAGGACATCTACGCAGCGCTGAGGAAGCGGTACGGGGCCCTTTCCAGGGCGACCGTGTACAAGACTCTCGAGATCCTGTGCGCGGCCGGCGAGGTCAATCCGATCTGCATCCTTGCCGAGGCCAAGCACTACGACACCAACACCGGCCCGCACCACCACTTCGTGTGCGCCGACTGCGGCACCATCCTGGACATATCCATGCCGTGCCCGATCCAGGCATCCGGATGCCTGGCCTCCGAGGGGCACGTGGTCCGGAGGTCGATCGCGGTCTTCCACGGCACGTGCAGGTCCTGCGTGGAGAAGGCGGCCCCGCCCGGGACGCCGCGCCAGTCCTAGCCAGGCCCCTTGCCCACGTCGATGGTCACGAAGACTATGTACACGGCGTGCGCGTGATCCACGGCCGGAGGCTTCTCGCCCTCGAGCTTCGTGCGGATGCACCCGGACACGGCATCGAGCTTGTCGATCTTCGTCGAGTTGCCGAGCCAGGCCTTGACCCGGCTCCCGGTGTAGTCGATCTTGAGCGCGAGGCTCAGCGTGCCTGCGGCCGAGGCACCGAGCGAGCCAAGCAGGCACTGCTCGATCGCTCCCATGTTCCTGTCCACGACCCCGTCCACGCCGGAAAGCGTGCCGCAGGCGTCCTTCTCGAGCGGGACGTCGCTGCCCTCTGCCCAGCACCTCCACACGAAGGGCTGCTGCGCGGCGAGCGCGATCTTGCCTGAGTACTTCTGCGCTGCTGCAGGCGCGACCTGGGCGCTTCCTGCACCCGCCGCAATCGCGGTCCCCGATGCTGCACCGGCTGTCCCCGAGGCGGTGCCCGCGGTGCCCGAGGCTGCACCCGTGGTGCCCGCGCCCGGCTTCTTCAGGGGATCGATGGCCCACGTGCCGCCCCCCGCCTGGGCATCGGCCTGGGCATCCGCCTGGGCCGCGACCTTGGAGGGCGCCTTCAGAGCCGGCGAGACCGGAGCAGTATCCTGCACGGAGGATCCGGCGGCCGGCATCGGCACGACGCCGGTCACGCCCGGGCCTGCGTGGCCGGGCGAGAACGGATCCGGCAGCGGCTCCCTGTCGCCGGGGCCGATCAAGAGGAGCACGAGCAGGAAGCCGAGGACCATCGAGCCGATGGCCACCACGACGAGAATGGCTATCTCCTTCCTCATGCCGGAAACACCCCTGATCCTGGGTGCTTGATAGCACACCTCGCGTGGCGTCCCCAAAAAAAATGTTCTTGACAAGGGTGGACCCGCGCCTCTAGGATGGGTCCTCGAGTTCAGGGGACCCAGCGGGGTCCCAGTCCCAGGATCACGAGAGAAAACAACCAGAAGGAGAGTCAGGGAGGAAGCGATGCCAGGACCCAAAGGACAAGAGAGAAGCTCGATACTGTGGTGGCTCCTAGGGCCGATCACCTGTGGAATCGGCAGCATCTATTGGAAGTAGAGGACGGCGAGTGAGCTCATGGAGTTCACGCAGTCCGAAGAGATCAACCCCATGATGGTCGTGATCCTCGCACTGGTCCTGCCGGGCGTCGGCGGGCTCTTCCATGCGTACAAGATGGGCGCGTGGATGGACATCGCCCGTCAGTCGATCGGCCTCCCGCCCGAGGGCAAGGCCACGAAGTACGCCATGTTCGTCTTCATCCTCGGCCTCTCCACCAAGATGATCCAGGACGACATGAACGCCCTGTGGCAGGCGGCCGGCGGCGCAGCCTGATCGGGATCCCCCGTTCCTGAGAATCGCCTTCCCTGATCTCCTGACGCCAGAGGAGCGTCCACTCCCTGCCCTGCCGACGAGGCGGGTACCGGGTCGCACGCGGGTACCGGGGCGGGTACCTACCGGGGTCAGACGTACGACCTGATCAGGAACGACTTGGGCGTGTAGATCGAGCGCAGCTTGAGCGAAGGCCCCTGCAGGTGCTGGAGGTTCATCCTGGCGAGCAGGTGAACGGCCTTCCAGCCGAGCAGCCCCTGGGACCGCAGGCTGTCCAGGAGC
>CAZGVR010000281.1:0-5841 GCA_964528945.1 uncultured Myxococcales bacterium | reverse complement strand
CAGTCGGCCTGGCCATCCTGGTTCCCCGCGGTGCACGCGCCGAGGAGGCGAAGATCGCGGTGGTCGACCTCTACAAGGCGATCTCCGAGACCGAGGACGGCAAGAAGGCCAAGGAGCAGCTGGAGGCCTACTTCGACAAGAAGCAGAAGAAGCTGGACGTCAAGAGCGAGACCTTGAAGACCAAGATGGAGGACCTGCAGGAGAAGGAGAAGGTCCTCGACAAGGAGGACTACGACGCCGAGGTCGAGGCGCTCCAGCAGGAGATCGTCGAGCTGCAGGGCACGTACTCCGATTACCAGAAGCAGGTCCTGGAGAAGGAGCAGAAGCTCACCGAGCCCATCCTCGAGAAGCTCCAGGGGATACTCGAGACCATCGGCAAGAAGGAGGGCTACGCGTTCATCCTCCGGGCCGAGGCGGTCGCCTGGTCGCCGTCCTACACCGACATCACGGACATGGTCGTCCAGGAGTACAACAAGCTGCCGAGCGCCTTCACCGAGGGCAAGGGCGGGAAGAAGGGCGGGTCCAAGGGCTCGGGCAAGAAGGGCGGGGACGGGAAGTCCAAGGACTCGGGCAAGAAGAGCGGGGAAGGGAAGCCCAAGGACAAGTAGCCCGGACCGGGAAGTTGGCAGAGAGCTTGTCGAGGCTCGTGCACGCGTTCGGGGGGACGCTCAGCGGCCCTGTGCCGGAGGTCCGGATCGAGGCGGTGCTCCCGCCGGACGAGGCCGGTCCCTTCGACCTGGCGCTGTACGTGGACGGCCGGTACAGGGAGGACCTCGCTGCAACGCGGGCCGCGGCAGTGGTCACGGACGCGGCCCACGCGGATCAGGTCACCGGTTCCGGACGCATCGCATGGACGGTTCAGGATCCGGCCTCTGCCATCGCTCGTCTCGTGGACTTCCTCTGCCCCGAGGTCCGCGAGGAGTGGCCGCCCTTCGACCCGGCTTCGGGCCGTTCCGTGTCCCCGGACGCGGTCCTCGGTGCCGGATCCTCCCTGGGTCCGGGGTGCGTGGTCATGGCGGGCGCGAGGATAGGCGAGGGCGCCAGGCTGGGCGCCTACTCGGTGATCGGGCGAGGTGCGGTCCTGGGCCCTGGTTGCATCGTGGGCCCCGGCGCGTTCGTTGGACCGGGCACACTCTGCGGCCAGGGAACCGTCCTCGGTCACGGGGCCGTAGTGGGAAGCGACGGCTTCGGC
This sequence comes from uncultured Myxococcales bacterium, assembly GCA_964528945.1. Classification (GTDB taxonomy): domain Bacteria; phylum Myxococcota_A; class Polyangia; order DRWM01; family DRWM01; genus CAZGVR01. The sequence goes on along the minus strand of CAZGVR010000281.1, from coordinate 4,649 downwards.
CTCAGGCTGGAGGGAGGCGATCTTTTACCCCTGCGGCACGTCGGGTTCGTGATCCTCGGGACCGGCGTCTCGATCGGAGCGAGATCCGTGATCGCGCGCGGCACGCTCGGCTCCACGCGCATCGGCGACCACACGCACGTCGATGCCCAGGTCCACGTGGGGCACAACGTGAGGATTGGGCGGAACTGCGCGGTGGCTGCCCAGGTGGGCATCGCCGGATCCGCCCGCATCGGGGATTCGGTCCAGATAGGCGGCCAGGCGGGCATCGCCGATCACATCATCGTGGGGGACGGGGCTCGCGTGGCGGCCCGCTCGGGCGTCGCTTCCAACGTGCCGGCCGGAGCCTCGGTCGAGGGATACCCGGCCATGGACAGGTGGCGGTGGCTGAGGGTGGTCGCCGGGCTCGCGAGGACGCCTTAGGGGTCTCGATCCCGGGGAGAACCGACCGGATGGCTCAGCCGGGCGGAACGATGCCCGCGCGGCTCGACCCTATGAAATCCAGGATGGATCGGACCTCCTCGACTCCGCCCCACGAGGACTCGATCTCGCCGAGCGCCTCGCGGAACGTCACGCCCTTCCTGAGGAGGATCGCGTAGGCGCCCTTCACCGCACGGCGCGCGATCTCGTCGAGGCCCATCCTCCGCATGCCCACCAGGTTCACGCCTCGAAGCCGGGCTCGATCACCGGCCGCGATCCCGAACGGCGGCAGGTCGCGCTCGAGCATGGTCCCGGCCGCGAGGAAGGCGCATCTCCCTATCTTCACGTGCTGACCGACCGCGGCCATGCCGCCGAAGACGGCGTGGTCCTCGACCACCACGTGCCCTGCCAGCGTGCACATGTTCGCGACGACCACGTGCCTCCCGAGCCTGCAGTCGTGGGCGATGTGCGCGTGCGCCATCACGTAGCAGTCGTCCATGATCACGGTCTCTCCGCCGCCATGGCCGGTCCCGCGGTTCACGGTAACGAACTCGCGGATCCCGCACCTCGCACCGATCCGGACCGACGTGTGCTCGCCCTTCCACTTGTGGTCCTGGGGATCGGTCCCGACCACGGCGTACGGGTAGATCCTGGTGGAAGCCCCCACCTCGGCCGGCCCGCGCAGGACCGCATGGGCGTCGATCGCGCACCCGCGGCCCAGGGACACGTCCGGGTCGACGACGGCGTACGGGCCGATCGTGACTCCCGGCTCCAGGCGCGCGCCGGGATCCACGACCGCGGTCGCGTGGATCCTGCCGGTCCGCGCCGGTTTCGGCCTCACTTGCACGAGAAGCCCTTCGGCATCGGGGCCAGGCTGCACGACTCGAGCACCGTTCCGTCGGCGAGCACCACCTCGAAGGACAGCTTCTCCCCCTCGGTCATGAACCTCACGTGGTGGCGGACCGGGACGTGCTTTAAGTCGCCGCCAAGCTTCTGCTTCTTCGAGTAGAGCGGTGCGCCGCCGCCCGCGGTCACCATGTATCTCAGGCCATCCACGACGCCCCGCTCGTACCCGTGGTCGTGGCCCGCCACGACCAGCTCCACGCCATGTTCGCGCATGATCCCGGGCAGACCCGCCTTCCAGAGGCTCTTGCTGGGGCCGTGCGGCCCGTTCGAGTGGACGCCGTGGTGCACGGCCACTATCACGTGCATGATCCCCGCCATCGCCCCGGCCTCCTCGAGCACCTCCTCGAGCCACTCCTCCTGCGAAGCCCCGTCCGAGACGGTCACGGCGTTGTCCAGCACGATCAGCCTCACGTTTCCGATGTCGACCGCGAACTCGCTCTCCGGCGAGTGGTTGCCGGGCGGCTGCACGAGGAGCCGCCGCAGCGCGTCGAGGCCGCCTCCGGCACGATCGTGGTTCCCGATCACGTGGAAGGAGAGGCGGGTCGCGAGGAGCGGCCTCTCTATGGCGAAGAACGCCGCCCAGTCGCATGCCGAGTCGCCGCTCCCCACCATGTCGCCGGTGTCGACCAGGAAGTGGGAGGCCCATGTCGAGGCAGACTCCACGACGCTCCTGTGCGCCGCGTGCATGGTGCGCGTGTCGCCCAGGATGATGAACCTCGTGTCCTCCCCTGCTCTGGGCGGAGCCAGGAAGGTCGCGACGCGCGAGTGAGCGGTGCCTGCGAGGACCCTGTAGCTCACCGACGCTCCCGGCACGATGCCCGGGAGAGCCACCTCGTGCCGCCTGGCTGGTGCCGGGTCTGCCACGGCGCCGGACAGGGTCCCGCCCTCGCCCCAGAGCACCTTCCCGGGCGCTGGCACGTCGGTCTCCCACACGACGACGACCGTGCCCTGGCCTGGCGACTGCAGGAAGGGTCCCAGCAGGATCTCCACTGCCCAGGCCCTTGCGGGCAGGAGCGCCAGGAACGACGCCGCGAGCGCTGCAATGCAACGGTCCACTTCCACACTATAGCGGGGTTCAGCCTGCCGGGTACACCCCCCCGGTGGGGCTTCCGGCACTCCGTTTTCTGGACTTGCCCGAACGATAGAGTCTATTTGATCCTGGAGAGGTGAAAGACATGGAAACGCAGGTCGGCACAAGGCTGTGGCCCATCCTCGTCGCGCTCGCGACCCTTCAGGGCTGCGACCTCGCGACATCCAGGGGCGATCTCAGCGTCAGCTGGAGCATCGGTCTCGACGTTCCCAGCGTGACCGAGTGCGAGGCCGCCTCGATCGAGTCGGTCCTCCTGATCCTCGACGGGGAGCGGCACGATTTCGAGGAATCGGTCTCCTGCGCCTCCGGCGAGAGGACCCTGAGGGACATCCCGTCGGAGCGCTACGCCGTTGCCGTCCAGGGCCTGGATTCCGAGGGCTGCCCAGTGTACGAGGGCGTGGTCGACGGCGTGTTCCCGGACAGCGGGACCGATCCCGCGGGGGTCAGCATCGTCATGGAGCGCGTCGTGCCGTCCGGGAACCTCGACCTCGAGTGGGCGTTCGACGACGGACGTCTGTGCGGCGGGCACGGGGTGGACGATGTCGATCTGCTGGTGCTGTCCGACGACGTGACCGTGGTCTCCGAGACCCTCCCGTGCGACCAGGGAGGCTACGAGATCCTCGACATCCCTGCAGGCTCGATCGACGTGAGGATCACTGCCACCGGCACGGAGCAGAGCTTCTGCTGGGTCGATACCGACCTGGTCCTTCAGCCCTGCTCCGACCTGTCGGTCGCCGCCTTCCTCGATACCTGCGGCTGAACGAACGCCCCTACTTCTCGAAGGATCCGATGTTGGAGAGCATGGTGTCGCGGAGCGATCCCTCCACGATCACCAGGAGGTTGTCGAAGCCGTCCCGCAAGGCCTCGTAGTAGTTCTGCCTCTCGGTCGAGTGGATGATCGCCGGCGGGAATCCGCTGCGCATGAGCATCAGGTTCATCAGCAGGCGTGCAACCTTGCCCGAGTGGTGCGTGAACGGGAAGATCCGCATCAGCCGGTAGTGTATGGAGCAGCCCAGGTAGACCGGGTGCATCTTCCTGTTCATGGGATCCCTGGCCCACTCGAAGAAGCCCTTCATGTTCTGGGCGAGCCTCGCGGGCTGGGCGATCTCGTGGAAGTAGGTCCTGTGGATCGGGATCTCCTTGCGGTAGAGCAGTGCCCCGGCGAACTGATCCTCCTCGCTGGCGAGCGTGTTGTACAGCCTCCTCACCAGCTCCGGACCCACGGTGATCTTCTTCTTGTCCAGGAGGGACCGCACGAACTCGATGGCCACCTTCGCGTTGCGGATCTCCACGAGCGAGTGCTGGAAGTTCGAGTCGGTCTTGACCTGGGTGTTGATCGCCGTCCAGATCTCGGCCGGCGTCAGGACCTGTCCCTCGAGCGCACTGTCGTGGTATATCCAGGACATGTCGAGCTTCTCGTGGAACTCGCGCCTCGTCGCCGGGTCGAGCTTCCTGGTCAGCGCGTCATGCTGCGCCCTGAGCTCGTCCAGCTCGTCGAACTGTGGACGCAGGTTGTAGGATCGCGTCAGGATATCGGTTGCGCTTGACATCCGGGGTACTCCACCTCATGCAAGACCGCAAAATTATACAGAAAAACAACCTTCTGTCAATCCATCTTCGGCTGCGCCGCTCGGTCCCTGTCGGGGTTTATCCATTAATTGCCAGTGGTTACGGTATGCGACGGGAGTGTTGAATTCCATCCTGCCATCGACTATTTATATGGGGAGCTGGGACGTTTTCGAGGATCCGGACGCGGATGACGGACAGGCCGGTCGACATAAGGCTTCACAACACCTTCACTCGCGGCAGGACTGTGCTCGTGCCGCGCGATCCGGGCCGCGTGTCCCTCTACGTCTGCGGTCCGACGGTCTACGACCACCCGCACCTGGGTCATGCCCGGGTCTATGTCGTCTTCGACACTCTGGTCAGGTTCCTGAGGCACAGAGGCCTCGAGGTCACGTACGCGCGCAACATCACGGATCTCGACGACAAGATCATCCGCCGCGCCGAGGAGCGGTCGCGCACGTGGGAGGAGGTCACCTCGGAGTTCACCGCGAGCTTCCACGAGGACATGGCCCGCCTCGACGTGCTTCCGCCGACCCACGAGCCCAGGGCCACGGGTCACATCCCGGAGATGCACGATCTCATCGGGAGGCTCCTGGAGCGCGGCATGGCCTACGTCGTGGACGGGGACGTGTACTTCGCGGTCAGATCGTTTCCCGATTACGGCAAGCTC
>CAZGVR010000280.1:0-5899 GCA_964528945.1 uncultured Myxococcales bacterium | reverse complement strand
GTTGCTTCTAGTGCTGCGGCGTGCGCCGAGCTCTACACCCCTTGCCGCGCTCTTCCCCTCCACGCCGCTCTTCCGTGGCCCGCTCGTCCACCCCGGGTCCATCGCCCTCCCCGTTCGGGCTCGTGGCGGCATGGACCGTTGCCAGCGGAATGCCGCCCACCGGGCCGGCTTTCTTGCTCGGCTGCAGGCAGCCGGCCAGCGCACAGGCTATCATGTGGGCCGCGATCACGACCTCGCACCCGCGGCCGCACCCGCTCCAACCGCTCATGAGCTGGACTATGGCAACCCGCACCGCCGGGATCAACCTCCCTGCGCAACGCCGCCGGGAATCACATGTACCTGCGCTCGAAAGTGACCGTCCGGCGGTCGGCGCCCAGCCCGACCGAGAAGTGCACGAGCGGCATGCCGAAGCGCTTGCTGGACTCCACCAGGTCCGAGGCAACCTTGTGGAGGCACCCGTTCGAGTCGTCCAGGACGACCCTTGCCTCGGTGCCGGCCAGGCGGGCGCGGCAGGAGTACTCCACCAGGACCGAGCCTTCCGGGATGCGGGAAAGATCCACGGCGTGGTTCCCCGGCAGGGCCATGCGCGCCGGATCCATGAGGGAGAAGAACTGGGCGAGCGCCGACCCGTTCGCTGGCGGCCGGCCCATCGCGGTCAGGATGCCGGCGATCGCCTCGAAGCTAGCCTGGACGATCCTGCCCGTATAGGCGAGCCTCCCAGCGGCGTGGGCCGCCTCGCCCGCGTAGACGGCCAGACTCCACCAGACCTCCACCTCGCGCGTGGGATCGTCCAGCGACCCGCGGCCGTCGATGCTGATGTCCATGGAGAAGGGGGGGGTGGCTCCCATGGGAACGGTGAACCTGCCCTTGCCGTCGCTGTGGACCGGATCGTGCACGAGGTGGATCCCTCGCGGGCCATCGGCGCTGGCTTCGGCGCGCCGTGAGCCGCGCACGGCGTCCCTCAGCACGGGCCAGCGCAGGTCAGGGAGGGCCTCGTTGAAGACAGGCGCGAACCTGCCGCAGACCGGGATCATCTCGGGGGTGGACCTGACGAAGTACTTGACCCTCAGGAACTCGCGGTCGTTCTCCATCTCCTGCCTGAAGCTCCGCTCCAGGACTCCCCGGAGGATTCCGAACACGGCCTCTCCGGTGATTCCCCTCGAGAGGCGAACGGCGGCGGCCGCGTCCTCGCGGACGTCGGCTGTGTAGCGATCACCCGGGAGGCCGGTACCGTCCTCCTCGTCCTCGAACACGTCCTTCTCGACCATGGGAGGAAGGCTCGGGAGATTCCTGGGCAGCGACAGCCTCCTGGAACCCGGGGCCGTGCACTCGGGTCGTCTCCCGGCGATCACCGTGTAGGCCGTGCCCTTTTCCCTTATCTCCGGGCCCTTGCCTGCGCGGGGAGTCCCCTCACCGAGGAACTCGTCCACGTCGTCCCCCAGGCGACCCAGATCCGATATCAGGCCCTTCACGCCCGTCCTCCGCTGCCCGGGGCAAGCCATGAGCCGATTCAGTATTTATGTATTTATCAACGTACCTGTCAAGTCAAGCTCGCAGCGGCATAGCGATCACTGGGCAGGCTCGGAGTTCTCCTCGCCTCCCAGAAGGGTTGGGCAGCGTCACTTCTCCACGATCGAGAACCGGGCGATCTTGTTCTTGTCGGGGTTCTTCGGCACGAACTCACCGACCGGCTCCAGCTTCCTGTTGAACTTCGCACAGTCCACCAGGATGTCCCAGAGCTGGCCCATCTGATCGATCTCGGCGGCATTCTCCGGCTTCAGCTCGACCAGGGTATCGTTGAACTCGATCTGCATGTCGTCCTCCACCTCTGGCCGCTGCATGCGGCCCAGCAACTGAACAGGTAGTGCCGGGGAGGTCGCCCGCAACTCCCGGAGGCAGTTCGCATTCCTCGACCCGGACTGAATCGCGTGCTAGACATGACGCGTGGGAGGTCTACGGCCTACCTTCCGTGCCCGGAACCGGTTGCTCGAGGAGGGTCGTGGGATGAAGAGGTTGCCCGTTCTTCTCGCGCTGGCCGCTGGCTTGCCAGGGTGCTACTCGACCGTGGACCTGCTCGGGGGGGACGCGGACACTGCCACAGACGCCCCGGGCGACACTTCCACGGACACGGCCATCGATCCATGGTCGGATCCCTGGATCGACCCGTGGACCGACACTTGGACCGACCCCTGGGTCGATCCCTGGGTAGATCCCTGGACCGACCCCTGGGTCGACCCCGACGATCCGCCGTGGACCTGCCCGTACCCGGATCCCTATCCGAGCGGGCCGCAGATCTCCTTCTTCGTGGACGGAGCCGGGATGCCCGAGCCCACCGAGCTCGAGGCAGAGTGCAGGGTGTCGTCCGTCTCCACAGACTCCACTGGCGGGACCTACATCCGGCTGTCGTGCATGTCCCCGGACGGCACGACCACGACGCACACGGTCGAGGTGGCGTCCGATCCCATGACCTGGATCCCCGTCTGGGAGGGACAGGGGCTGAGGCTCACGTACATCGCGGATCCGGTCTGGTGGGTGAACAGGTGGCTCGTGCTCCGCGACGAGTGGGGCAACCTGGTCCTCGGGATCACGGATGCCGATTCCATCGCTCCATGGGAAACGGACCCCTGGACCTGGTACTCGCCGCTGGGAGTGGACGTGCTGGGCGGGCTCTGTCCCCTGGAGGAATCGGGTTGCGGCCTGTTCGAGAGGCTCGGCATACAGGCCACTGCCTGGGACGCGAGCACCATCGTGTACGACGGCACGTACTCCTACGTCGGGTGGATGGGCGGCTACATGGTGATAGTGATGCAGTCGAGGCGCTACGCCGAGATGTGGTGCGACGACGTGCCCATGGAGTTCCACTCCGTCATGTTCGTCCAGATGCTCGAGGGCTAGGCCGAGGGGATCCGGGAGCACCGGGCCGTGACGAGGTCGTACGCGTGGCCGACAGCCTGAAACCCGACGAGAAGGACCTGGCCGGCAAGCCGCCGCTCGCGCGAAGGATCGACATCGCCCTGCGCTTCGCCGGCGTCGTACTTTCCGGCGTACCGACCACCAGCGTGCCGCCCATGGCAGTCACGTACTTCTTCTACCACCGGTTCGGGGACGAGGAGCGGTACCAGCGCATGCACAGGGTCCTCGAATGGGCGGACTTCTGCACCAAGCACGTGCTCGAGATGGACGTCCGCATGGAAGGCATGGACCGGATTCCAGCGGATCGCTCGCGCACGATGTTCGTGTCGAACCACCAGAGCTTCGTCGACATCCCCATGATCATGAGCTCCATGAGGATCGGCGCGTTCCTGTCCAAGGACACGGTGGGCTACATACCGGTCATCGGTCAGATCGCGTGGCTGGCAGGCACCATCTACTTCGACCGGAAGAGCCCGGCCAGCCGGAAGAAGGCGCTCTCGGACGTGCTCGACATGTGCGAGCGGTCCACGGCGGTCCACGTCTTCCCGGAGGGGACGAGGTCGCAGGACGGCAACTTGAGTAGCAAGGTCCACAAGGGCGCGCTCGAGGCCGCGTGGGAGCGCGGTCTGCGCCTGGGCACCTTCGCGTTCCACGGGACACGGTACGCCTGCCCGCCGGCCATGGACCGCTTCTACCCTGGCCAGCGCGTGGCCTTGGTGGCCGGCAGGACCTTCGATCCGGGAGACTTCGGGGACGGAGCATCGTTCGCCGACGCCGCATGGGAGGAGGTGGGCAGGAGGTTCGCGGAGGCGCGTGCCCTGCGCGAGGCCCCCGGCTGGGAGAAGCTGCCCACGCCCCTACACACTTCGAGCGGCAGATAATAGAGTGACCCCGCAGGCAGGTGCCAATGGATGACGACCTCATCGTCCTCTTCATAGCCATGTTCCTCATGGTGATCGCCCTGGCGATCGCCGTGCTCCCGGTCGTGCTCTCGATCATCGCGCTCGTGGAGGTGCGCAGGGCCAGGGATGAGGGCCGGGCCGTGCTTCGCAGGCTCGACGAGCTGGAGACCAGGCTGGGGGCAGCTGCTGGCAATGCACGGAGCCGGCCGGCCGTGGCACCGGAGCCGCCTGCACCCGCCAGGCCGCCCGTTCCCCTTCCTGCCCAGCCTCCACCGGCAGGGGCCTGGCTCCACAACATCGAGCAGAGGGCCGGAAAGCGCTGGATGATCTGGGGCGGCATGGGCGTCCTGTTCCTGGCCGCGGGCTTCTTCGTCAAGTACGCCATCGACAACGAGTGGATCGGCCCGACTGGACGCATCGTCCTGGGCATTGGGGCAGGCGCACTGCTGCTGGCAGCCGGGGACATCTCGGTGCGCCGCAGCATGCGCGCCCTTGGCCAGGGGCTGATGGGCGGCGGCATGGGCATCCTCTACGTGAGCCTCTTCGCGGGGCTGTCGCTCTACGACCTCTACCCCAGGGAGCTGGCGTTCGGGCTCATGGTGTTCGTCACGGCGGCAGGGACCACGCTCGCCATCCTGCACGACGCCCCGGCCGTGTCGATCCTGGCCCTGCTGGGCGGCCTCGCGACCCCGGTGATGGTCTCGACGGGCGAGGACGCGCGGGACGCGCTCTTCACGTACCTCCTGCTCCTCGATCTCGGCGTGCTCGGGGTGATGACGGTCAAGCAGTGGAGGGCGCTCGACGTGCTGGCCTTCGTGGGCACCATGTCGCTCTACACGGGCTGGTACGCCCGGTTCTACGAGGGCGGAGAGGGCCTCGTGCCGGCGCTCGCATGGCTCGGAGCGTTCTACGCGGTCTTCCTGCTCTCCCCGTTCCTCAACCACCTCGTGACCCGATGGCCCATCCACGTCGACCGCTTCGTGCTCGCGCTGGCCAACGCGGGAGCGGCGTTCTGCTTCGCGTGGATCATGCTCCACGAGGAGCACCGGCGGGTTCTCGGTTTCGTCGCCATCGGGATGAGCGCGATCTACGTGGGGCTGGGAGCCATCACGAGGCGGCGGATCTCGACGGACGGACGGTCCCTGTTCGGCTTCGTGGCCATGGCCGTGATCCTGATCACCATGGCGGTCCCCCTCCACCTGGAGCTCTCGGGCATCACGCTCGGGTGGGCCGTGGAGGGACCGGCGCTGCTCGCGCTCGGATACGTCTTCGGATACATGCCCGCAAGGCTCGGCGGCCTGGCCGTCCTCCTGCTGGCCGTGTGCAGGCTCTTCTTCCTCGACATGCCGCTTCACGAGGGACCGTACGCCATGTTCCTGAACCTGCGGTTCTGGAACGGCATGACCGTGGTCGGCTCGGCTGCGGCCATGGCGGCCCTCCACCGGGTGTGGCGTTCCAGGGCCGGGTTGCCCGACCGGCTCGTCCAGCACGCGACGGCGATCATGGCGGCGCTGCTGGGCACCATCCTGCTGCAGGAGGAGGTTCGCCTCTGGCTGGTCTTCGAGACGTACCCGCTCGCATCGTGGCACGTCCCGCCGGTCGCGTGGGCGGCGTGCGCAGCCGGCCTGCTCGCAGCCGGGGCCCTTCTCGGGTCGATCCCGCCGCGGGTAGCGGCCCTGCCGTTCTGGTCCATCGCGGTCGCCTGCGGGATGCTGGCCTACGTCGAGGATCCCGGCGATCCCCAGCTGCTGTTCCTGAACCTGCGGTTCGCGGCCGCCCTCCTGGCAGTCGGGATCGGCTTCGGCTGGTGGTGGATGTCCGCACGCCCGTCCCCGGGCCTCGGCAGGGTCGAGAGGGTCACCGGGACCGTGGTGCTCTGGCTCTCGATCTTCCTCCTGCTGGTCCTGCTCAGCACGGAGACGGCAAGCTGGTGCTGGATCTCGATCGAGGATCGCGAGAGAGCCAGATGGGCCTCGATGATGTCCCTGTCCGTGGTCTGGGCCCTCTTCGCCTCTGCGCTGCTCGGTGTCGGGTTCGCGAGGGACATGCGAGCCATGAGGTTCACGGCGCTCGGCCTCTTCTTC
>CAZGVR010000279.1:0-5902 GCA_964528945.1 uncultured Myxococcales bacterium | reverse complement strand
GGGCGCGAGTGCGAGCAAGGCGGTCGGAGGCGGCCTCATGGCAGCACCGAGGGCAGGCGATCGGCCGAGACGACCCACAGGCCGCCAGTGCCGCGCCGCCTGAGCCTGCGCACGCCCGGACGCCGCACGACCTGCAGGGCGTGCGGGACCGCCAGCCTCTCCTGGAAGTGGGCCAGGGCCGGCGCCGGCTCCTCGTCGCCGGCCTTGCACTCGACGAGGCAGATGGGCTTGCGGTCGCGGAGAATCACGAAGTCCACCTCCCTGTGCTCGCGATCGCGCAGGTAGTGGAGCGCGAACCTGCCGTCGCCGGCGGCGGTCCAGAGCGAGACGGCCTTCAGGAGGTGGAGCGCGATCAGGTTCTCGAAGCGCGGGCCGTCAGCCTGGATCTCGGGCCAGTCGTAGAGGTAGGCCTTGGCCTCCTTGCGGAGAGTTCTCGCGAGGGAGCCGCCGAAGGGCGTCACGCGGAACAGGTAGTAGAACTGCTCCAGGACGAGCACCCAGCTCCGCACGGTCTCGAAGGCGACGCCGAGGTCCTCGCGCATCGAGTTGAGCGAGAGGGGGCTGCCCACGCGCTCGGGGATCATGTGTGAGAGCATCTCCACGAGCGAGATCTCCCTGATGCGCGTCGCGTCCCTCACGTCCTCGCGCACGAGGAGCGTCTTCCTCTCCCCGGCCCACCGGTTGTAGAAGCGCGCGGTGCCGCGCGTGTAGGGCTCGGGGAAACCCCCGATCTCCGAGAGGACGTCCACGATCCCGGCCGCCTCGGGCGGAGGCTCCGGGAACGCGTCCAGTCCCTCCAGGAAGCTCCGCGAGTCTATCCGGTTCCCCAGGATCTCTCCCACGGTGAGCGGGAAGAGCGGGGCCTTCATGTATCGCCCGAGCAGGCTGTCGCCGCCCCTCCTGAAGAGGTCGAGCCTACCGGATCCGGCGACCACGAAGCGGAAGTCGCCGGAGTAGCCGTCGTAGGCCCCCTTCAGGTAGTTCTTCCAGCGCGCGTACTTGTGGATCTCGTCGAGCACGACGAGGAACGGCCTCCGGGGATCGCGATCCTCGCGCTCGAAGAACGCGGGGTCGCGGAGCAGCCGCTTCTGGTCGCTCGCCAGGTCCCAGTTGAAGTACGCGCCCTGGCGGCCCGCGAGCAGAGCCTTTGCGAGCGAGGTCTTGCCCACCTGCCTGGGACCGCTCAGGAAGGCCATCTTCCGGTCGTCGTCGAGGATCTCCCTGACCAGCCCGTCGATGTTGCGCTCGACCATCACTCGACAGTATTCAGAGCCATATCTGATCTTGTCAAGACATTTTCAGAGTCTGGTGAGATCCGTGGACGCAATACCTGGCGCTGCCGTCCGGTTTTTGCGCTAGAAAGGGGGCATGAAGACAGTAATCGTGGGGGCCAAGAGGACCCCGTTCGGCCGCTACCAGGGCACGCTGTCCGAGACCGAGCCCGTGGACCTCGCCGTGCACGCGGCAAGGGCCGCGCTCGGGCAGGCCGGCGCCGAAGCGGCGAAGCACGTCGATCAGATCTTCGTGGGCAACTGCATCCCGGGATCCTTCGAGACCGGATCGGTCACGGGGCGGCAGATCGGGCTCAAGCTCGGGATCGACGTGTTCACGACGACGATCGACACGGCGTGCTGCTCGCCGCTCACGGCCCTCAGGATGGCGATCTGGGGGATCAGGCTGGGGGAGATCCGCTCGGCGCTCGTGATCGGCGTGGAGTCCATGAGCAGGGTCCCGCACTCGAGCAGGCAGCTCAGGAGCGGCGTGAGGATCGGGGAGGTCAAGCTGACCGACCCGATCTTCCCGATCACGTACCCGGGCTACAACTCGGTCGCGGTGGACGCCTCGGACGGGGCGGAGAAGCACGGCGTGACCAGGCGGATGCTGGACGCGTTCGCCATGGGATCGCACCTCAAGTGGGCGGCCGCGGCCAGGGCCGGGAAGCTCGCGGACGAGATCGCGCCGCTCAGGGCGAGGAAGGACCGGAAGGAGGTCCTGCTATCCGAGGACGAGCAGCCGAGGCCGGACGGCAGCCTCGCGAGGATCGCGATGCTGCCCAGCGTGTTCGGCGCCAGGCTGACGACGGCCGGCAACGCGCCCGGTCTCAACGACGGGGCGTCGGCAATGGTGGTCATGACCGAGGAGCGGGCAAGGGAGACGGGAGCGCAGGTCCTTGCGGAGATCGTGGACCAGGTCGGCGTCACGGACATGCCCTACGGGATCTCCTGGGTGCCGGCCCTCGCGATAAGGAAGGTGCTGGAGCGCGCGCGCATGCGCCTCGAGGACCTGGATCTCGTGGAGATCAACGAGGCGTTCGCGGCCATGCCGCTGGTGAGCACCAGGATCCTGGCCGGAGACGACGGGGCCGCCTGGCTCCGGCTGATGGAGCGCACGAACGTGAACGGCGGCGCGGTCGCCATCGGGCACCCGGTGGGAGCGTCCGGGCTCAGGATCGTGATGACCATGGCGTACGAGCTGAGGCGGCGCGGCGGCGGCACGGGCGCGGCCGCGATCTGCGGCGGGCTCACGCAGGGCGAGGCCGCGATCGTGCGGGTCGAAGCCAGGAAGGGAGCTTGAGCCATGGGCGAGATCGCATACGAGATCGACGGACGGACCAGGATCGCGACCTTCGTGATCGACACGCCCGGCCCGGTGAACACCATCGGCGCCGGCTTCGTGAGCGCGCTCATGAAGGCGGTCACGCGAGCGAGCGAGGACAGGGCCAGGGGGGTGATACTCGCATCGGGCAAGCCGAAGAGCTTCCTCGACGGCGCGAACCTCGTCGAGATAGCCAAGGACCCTTCCGCGTTCGAGCTTGGCCACCTCCTTGCCAAGCTGCACGACGCGCTCTCCGCGCTCGCGGAGGGCCCGTTCCCGGTCGTGGCCATCCTCGAGGACCAGACCGCGCTGGGCGGCGGGTTCGAGACCCTGATGTGGGCGTGCGATCACGTGTTCGCGACCAACGGGTCGCGCATGGGGCTGCCCGAGGTGAACGTGGGCCTGTTCCCGGCGGCGGGGGGGATGGAGACGCTCAGGCGGGTCGCGGGCATGGACGCCATGCTGGACGTGGTGATGAACGGCCGCGTGCTGCCCGCCGGCGATTTCGCGGCTACCGGCGTGGTGAGCCTGGCGTCTGCCGAGGGCCGGCGGGGGCGCGCAAGGGACTGGATCCTCGCGCACCAGGGAGGGACGAACAGGAACCACGACCGCCTGTGGAAAGCGCCGGACGAGGAGGCCGGGAAGGCCGGCGCATGGAAGGAAAGCATCTCGAGGGCCAGGAAGCGCTGGTGCGGGTGCGCGGAGCGCCCCTGGTTCGGGGCGGCGCTCGACGCGCTCGAGGAGGGGCTGGACCTCGGGTTCGAGCAGGCAGTGCGCGCCGAGGTGAGGCACTTCGCGCCGCTCATCGAGCACCCGAACTCGCGGTGCAAGATCGACCTGTTCATGACCGTGACAGGCGTCGCGCCGAGGCTGGCCCAGGCGGGCGCCGGAACCGGCAAGCCGCGCGACGTGAAGGCCATCGCCGTCATCGGGGCCGGACTGATGGGCCGCGGCATCGCGCAGGTGAGCGCGGACGCAGGGCTCGACGTGCTGCTCCTCGACGTGGACGCGGCCGCGGCGAGCGCCGGGAGAGACAGGATCGCGAAGGATCTCGAGCCGCTGGTCAGGAAGGGCAAGTGGCCGCAGTCGCGGGTCGAGAAGCTCATGGCAAGGATGAGGGCGGGCACCGGCCTCGGGGACATCGGCGACGTCCCGCTCGTGATCGAGAGCGTGTTCGAGGATCTCGCGCTCAAGCGCAGGGTGCTAGCGGACGTGCAGGCCTCGAGCCCGGGGATAGTGTTCGCCACGAACACGTCCACCCTGCCCATGGACGAGATAGCCGCGGGGAGCGCGGGCCGTCCGGAGGCCGTGGTGGGCATGCACTACTTCTCGCCGGTCCCGCTCATGCCGCTCATGGAGGTCGTCCGCGGGCCGCGCACGGGCGCGGAGGAGCTCGCGACCGCGGTCCACGTGGGGCTGCGGCAGAAGAAGACCGTCATCGTGGTCGGGGACGGGCCCGGCTTCTACACCTCGCGCACGTTCGGCGTGTTCGTGCTCACGGGCCTGCACCTGGCCGAGGCGGGCATGGACCCCTGGGAGGTGGACAGGATCGCGGTCGAGGCAGGGTTCCCGCAGGGGCCGCTCGACGTGTACGGGACCGCCGGCGGGAACGTGATCCACCACGCCGCCATGGCCATGAAGGAGCGGCTGGGCGATCGGATCGACGTGCCGGCGTCCCTGGACAGGCTCTGGAAGGCCGGGTACGTGGGCGCGGGCAAGCCCTGCTTCTACAAGGAGGGCGGCGGTGGCGGCGCGGCAGGCGCGGCCGGCAAGCACGGCAAGGAGCCTGACAGGTCCGTGCTGGAGCACCTGGCGCGGCCGGACGGGGTGGTCCAGCCCACGAGGGAAGAGGCCAAGGAGATGCTGCTCCTCGGCATGGTGAACCAGGCGTTCCTGTGCATGGACGACGGCGTGCTCGAGGACTTCTACACCATGGATCTGGGCGCCGTGCTCGGCATCGGGTTCCCGGACTGCTGGCACGGGCCTGCCCGCCACGCGAGCCTGAAAGGGCTGCGCACGCTCAGGGAGAGGCTCGCCGAGCTGCACGCGAGGCACGGCCTGGCCGTGTTCAGGCCGTCCAAGGAGATCGACCGCCTGATCGCGTGCGGGGCGGACCGGGCGCTGGTGTAGCCGGCGGCCCGCGGACGGCGCGTTGCCCGGGCGGCCGGCGCGCCGGGGGGAAGACGGCTATTGTCGTTGACGACATGATAACATGATGATATGCTGTCATCGGTTCGGAGGCAGGGCATGATAAGGACCCAGGTCCAGCTCGACGAGCGCCAGTACGAGCGGGTGAGGCGGCTCGCCCACCGGAAGCGGATCTCCATCTCGGAGGCGGTCCGCCGGCTGCTCGGCAAGGGCCTGAGGAGCGGTGGGGAGGACGTCGAGGAGCCGACCGCTGGATCGCTCCTCGATCTCGCAGGCATCGGGCGAAGTGGCCTGAAGGATCTGGGCAGGAACCACGATCGCTACCTCGAGGATGACCTCGACCGATGAGGCGCGTGTTCGTGGACACCTCGGCGCTCCTGCCCCTGCTCGACCGCGACGACGGCGATCACGGGAACGTGGTCGAGGCCGTGAACCGCCTGGCCACCGAGAAGGCAGCGCTCGTCACGACATCTTACGTTCTCGTGGAATCGGGCGCCCTCGTACGGAGCAGGCTCGGCCACAAGGCTTTCGCGGCGCTCGGCGAGGTCGTGGCCCGCTCGATGGACGTCGTCTGGATAGACGAGGGGCTCCACTCGATGGCGTGGTCCAGGGCTGCGGCCGGGACCAGGAGAGGGCCGGGCCTGGTGGACTGGGTTTCGTTCCTCGCGATGAAGGAGCAGGGTATCGGCACGGCGCTCGCCATCGACAGGCACTTCGCGGAACAGGGGTTCGAGACCATTCCGTGACCCTGTCCGGCCGGCGACCGGCACGCGGCATGGCTCAGGGGAGGGAGCCGGTGCACTCGAGGGTCGTGGCGGCAGCAGAAGGCGTCAACGGCAGATCCACGTCCACGGCCTCGAACGCCGCGTCCGACTCGATGGCGTTGCCGGGCGTCACGGTAATGGAGATGGGGACCGACGTATGGGTGGTCGCCACCAGGTGGTCGCAGTCGCCGTAGAACGCGCCGCCCGCCGCGAGCTTCGCGAACCAAGTGTCGCCGCAGCCGCTCGCCATGGCCAGGACGCCGCCGTCGGCCGTGGGGAAGACCGCACGGCCCGAAAGCGGCGAGATGTCGTTGTCGATGGAAACCTGCCACAGGACAACGCCGCCCGGCCCGATCGAGGCCATCCAGCCGTCGTAGCCGTCGGTCTGGTCCCAG